>JBBRRF010000111.1:0-5733 GCA_038200885.1 Candidatus Nitrosocosmicus sp. | reverse complement strand
TTGGAGACAGGGTAAATGCAACATACTATCAAACTACTACTCTAGTTTCTCACGGGTTAAACAAGCAATATCCAACTTCTATAGGAAAAGAAGGTTTAACCTAGACATTAAAAAGTATCTGTTTAGATCTACGAACCAATATCGTTCAGTATCCATGCTGGAGTATTCTACACTCAACTTCCTGTTCATTTAAAGATGAATACATAATTTGGATTCTTAAATGGATTCATGTGGATATCTACCTGATTTCCACCGAATTAGATACTAATAATAGTAACGAAGTTAATATATAATAAATGAAAAAAATTGCTTTCAATTGTTGACATTTTTAAAAAAGGGAGGGATTTATGAATATGAATAATAAAACCATAATTAGAAAAAGCACTAGCATATTCCATGCCTTTTAGACAATGAATTGCCCGATTCAATTCCACATTTTAATTGTTATATTTTATGTTCGCTATTGGGGATATAGCACTCTATTAAAGTTAAACTAATTAGGAATAATACTGCCTATAGTTGTACTTATAATTTTTATGGACTACTCGTACGTGAGTTGTTGATGTGACGAATAAATCCCGTCGTAAAGACTATAATAAAAATTATGGGTTATCATAGCATATTGCATAAGCCTGCACAGTTAATGCTGAATCCGAATTTGAAGTACTAGTAATTGTAGTTGTAAATGTGCTAAGAGAATCTGGGATTGCAGAGAAAGAAGTTACATTTCCATCGGTAATATCATAAATAGACCCGCCTCCTAGGATTAAATCATTGGCGTGACATGATGCAGTAGAGGAATAAGGGTTACCGCCAGTTTTATCAGTTGGTCCAATAAATTATGTAGGTTTTTCCAACTAATGATGATGAATCAGTTGATGATGAATCAGTTGATGATGAATCAGCAACTATTACATTATTAGTATTATCTGTCGAACTGACCGTGTCCTTAGTACTTGTTGGACAACCTGCACCACCCATACCATTAGGACCTGTAGAACATCCTTCACCACCTTGGCCTAATTGACCTCCAACACCACCTTGGCCCACATTACCAAAATGTGGACTATTTATTTGGGAAAAAGCGAAATTAAATTGACTAAAACTAATCGGAATGGTTAAAATTATAAACATTAATCCATGTATTAATAATATGTTTTTTAAGTAAGACATGGAGTTAAAAATTGAAGATAGTAATATAGATTTTGTTTATTTATAGTTTATTTTCTTTGATATATTCTTAATAATTTTAGACTCATGTAGATATCCTCATGATTTCCACCGAACCCGCAACAGATCAGTAACGAATCTTTATATAGGCTAGAGGCATCGGCAGCAGTCAGATGTTCAGTAAATATAAGTTTTCAGTGAACAAATCCTTAACGATTATTCTCCAACATATTTTTCACCATATGAAAATTTCGTTACGTCGTTAAAGTCGAAGGAAACCAAAAGACAATATCCAAAACTTTTTGAGATGTTTCTGGATTTTTTAGATATCAAACCTAGCAAGTCTTTTCCAGATAGGGCTAACATCTTGTATGAGAAATCGAATCCAAATGAAGTTACTAGTTTGCTTTAGCGATTAAGGTGTATACAGAAATGTCAGCAGAGAATTATCATTGATGATAACAAAGCATGAAACCTCCTAGAGACATGTGGATAAAAATCTGGATAACCTACAGATTTTTGAAATATGGTGAATGAGATAATATCAATACATTTTACAATAAAGTTCAGGTCTTTTTCATTAAGATGCAGATAAATTCTATTAACTACACAATATCAAATAATCTATCTGTACTATAGTCAATATAAAAAAATTGAATTTTATTCATTTTTGAACCTGTTGATTTACTGCTCCATACCACGGTGTTGCACCATTAGCAAAGTTTGTTGCTTCTCCACCTTGTGTTAAATAGATTTGTGAATAAGGTATTGCATCTCCACCTTTAATCACTAAAGATATGGGAATATCTTCAAATCTGATTGAACCATTTTGAACGTTGTTAGCAGTTCCATTAATCTTGATCTCTTTGCCCGTTATACTGATTGATTCTGTTCTAAAGTCTGTGATATGGTTGGATGTTTCATTTCTTTGTTCATATGGTATACTTCCTACTCTTGCTTGGACTACATCAGATACAAATTCTGCATTTTCCATGTTCTGAATATTCAGACTCCATGTTCCTACAATTACCCATACACCGGGTGGTTTAGTATTGTTATTTGTAAAGTGATGTATAGTGCCACTTAGATTTAAGGGTAGTTTTTCGGAAGCATTAGTATTTGATCCAACAATGATCGTATTATTATTATCAGTTTGCGAAAATACCTCAGAATTTGATAAATTAGTTAAACCCGTTATTCCTAAAAATGTTGCTAAAACTACAAAGGTCAATAATCGTATTTTTGTATTCATCGGATCTAACTCTTACTTGAAATATTTAAGAATACCTATGTGGTAAACAGAGATTCAGACTACGTATTGGTGATAGGAATCAATGATATGTCTTTCACCACTAAAGAATCAGATTTAGAGACTGATGACAATTGAATGTAGGAATCCAGGTCAACTTATAGATACTGGTATGCATTCAACTGAATTTTCAGTATCTTTGAGATAAATCTATATGACAACGGACCGATCCGTCTTAAGCTCAAATTCTAGCAATACCTAGACTTCCAGAATATTAACTATGATGACAGATACAAAGATCAGACTTTTTTCTTGCTAACTTGCATATAGTTGACATCAAATATTCTTGATATATTCAATATAATTTAGTAACATTTTATAGTGAAATGATATTATTATTATTATTATTCTTTGTAAGATTCATGTGGATATCCTCATGCTTTCCACCGAACCCGCTACTAATTATGGTGGCACTTTGAAACATACAATGAACTAAAATATTCTTAAATCAAATTGTTAAATTATTAAAACAGTGTTGTTTATTTGAGTATTTGGAAGGATCTTTATTTGCACTATAAAAATCTTAAATGTAGATAAAATTGTGGTTAAATAGTTGCATGCATAATATGAGGTATGTGGGGAATAACAATGCTTCTAATGCGCCTCGCAGACTTCATCCAGGACCGCAAGGATAAAAAGACTTGCACATTATGTAAGTATGTTGCTAAAGATGAAATAGAACTTGACAATCATTTAAAACAAGCACATGGCAATTAAAATAGAAAATAATAGGACTATAAACTTCAGAAATTTAGATTCTATCCTATCATATCTTTATGATAATGCAAATAAATACTTTATATCCATTAATATCAAATTCTATTTTGAATAAAGATCACTCAACGTTATTGAGGTGTTGTATAGGGATTATCGCTTATCCTGACAAACAATTAGGTTTTTCATTTAATAACCGGTAAAAAGCAAAACAAAACAATTATGAAAGGAGTCAATATTGATAAGATGTATTCTGAATTTGGCCAAGACATATTTGTTTTAGAAATGCTTGGATGGAAACGTAATGGTTTTTTTCTCGATTCTGGAGCCTCAGATGGAGTGCAATCAAATAATACTCATCTTCTAGAAGTTTCTTATGACTGGAAGGGAATTTGTATCGAACCGAATAAAGTCTTTTTTGAAAAGCTAGTGAAAAATCGTAAATGTCATTGTTTGAATTATTGTCTTTATGATAAAGAAGATTATGTTGATTTTTTAGAGCTAGGAAATGATGTTGGAGGCATTATGGAAGAATATCATCCATCGCACTTAGACCGTGCAAAAGCATCAAATGACGTCCAAAAAGATTTGTACGGAAATCCAATGACAGTTAAGAAATTGACACGTACAATAGATCAAGTTCTAAAAGAATGTAACTCCCCACAAACCATCGATTATTGGAGTCTGGATACAGAGGGTTCTGAATTAGCCATTCTAAAGAGTTTTCCATTTGATGCATACTCATTTCGTGTTATAACTGTAGAACATAATCATTTTCCAGTACGTGAGGAAATTAAAGAATTCCTTGAATTTAAGGGATATGAAAGGATAAAAGAACTGGAAGTAGATGACTGTTACGTGCAGAGGTAATTCCTATTCCATTCCCCTCTGATTGATATATTTTTGCCGGATTATTGATATCAAAACTAGGTTGGGTATAATTAAATTGAATGCCACGTCACCTATAAGGTACCTTAGTAATTGAATTTAGGAATCATTAGCCTATAATACTAGTCTTGAAATACAACTTTTAACTTTTTATATATTTCTAGATTATGTGTGTTACTAAAATTGGTAGCGGGTTTGGTGGTATGTGAAACAAATTTGACCGGAATTTACAACCTGATTGGACTAATTTGATTTCACAATTTAGGGTAATAATCATTAGGCTGGCCGGATTCATACTGCTAACGTCAAAACTTTGAGGTTCAATTTTATTAGCATATAATGAAAAGTTTTTTTGCTATTTTACGTATGCACCTAACAGACTTCCAACTAAAAAAGCTACTACCGCAGCAATTCCTCCCATCATTAACGTATTTAATCCAGATCTTACGGGGGATTTGCTAACAACTTTTCCCTTTACTAGTCCAATTGAAAAAAAAGAAATAGCCGTAAATATAATCGAATAGAGAAAAACATTCTCCATCGTATATATCGAATCCGACAAATCAAAATATATAAAATATACAAAAATAAACGGAATTAATGGAATCAAACCAATTAAATAAAATGCAATAAAAGTTGTAATTGCTTTGTATTTCGGATTTTCATTATTATTGCCTATTGGTCCTATTTTCTCTTCCATCATAGTATCAACCCAAACCTTTCTTTTTGAAACAATTACTTTAGCAATATTTTCAAGCAATTCATCTTTAAATCCCTTAGCTGAATAGATATCTTTAATTTCTTGTATTTTTTGAGTAGGATTATTTTCGATCTCCCATTCTTCTCTTTTTCTTTCTCTTTGAATAGATTCAATTCTTGATTTTGATGATAGATAATTGCCTATGGCCATCGCAAAACCATCTGCAAATAGATTTGCAAATCCTAATATCAAAACAATAGAAGGAGAAAGCGAGGCTCCAACCACCCCAGCCACAACTGCAAAAGTCGTAACAGCGCCATCAGTTGCACCATATACAAAATCCTCAATTGACCATTTCAATAACAGAAACACGTCATTGTACTATATTATACACCATGGTTTGTAAATATGGGGATTCAAATAAGAAATTAGCATGGTAAGAAGTTCATTGATAAGATTTCCTATTTTAATTCCAAATGGAGAAAATAAAAATAAATTAGTATGCCTAACATAAAAAAACTAGATTCATCCTAACCACATTTTACCATCTAAACAATGACTGAGAAAAAAGAAAAGATATAGATAAATAGACAGTTTCTTAATCTAACTATTGAGTAACAGAGGTGTCTAATTTCACACCAGATGACTTTCACTTATTGGCAGTTAATGCGGGGATTATAGGATCGATTTTCATCTTTTTCGCTATTGCAGTACAGCCCCCCCCCCCTACAACTATTTTTGATATAGATTCCAAAAAATGCTCTTTTGGATTCCATCTTACTAGTGAGCAGGCTCAAATTTCCGTTGTAATTTCTGTTGGGATTCTAATTGTAATTTCTGTTGGGATTCTAATAATACCCTTTTCAATTTCCTCGATTCTTATTATTTCAAATATCAGAATTGCAAGTTTATTTACAAACATTGGATTCGCACTAGTTATTACAACTACGGT
>JBBRRF010000110.1:0-5765 GCA_038200885.1 Candidatus Nitrosocosmicus sp. | reverse complement strand
GGTCTAAATATGAGGAACTATTTACTGAGGACAGTTTAGGAACATATATGAAATGGTATGGACCTTTACAGTTTATGGGAATCGATGGAAGAAATAATTCAGTATCTGAAGAGAGTTGACCCTTTACTATTACAGGATGCCATAAGAGCGTATAATTGCTTTGAACCTTATAACAAAGAAGTAGAAGCGTATGCTCGAGCAACAACATTTGTTCCAAAGAACTGTGAAAAGGAAGTTATTGATATGTTAGTAGCATTAAGAAACAAGTACACTTTACACACTACGAACCATGAAAATAAGGAAGAATACTTTAATGCAGAACAAAATGCAATAACTGTAAAAATTGCCGAAAATTATTATAGAACAATGATTAGAGGGGATGTAAATTCTTGGAATTTAAGGGACACTCATATGATGGATACTTTAGAAAGATTGGTAACTTATCATGCTAATGGAAGCAGTAAAAAGAGTCCCAAAGCGATAGTTTGGGCTCATAATACCCATATTGGAGATGCAAGGTTTACTGACATGTCACCTTCGGGGATGATAAATATTGGACAACTTGTCAGAGAAAAGAAGGGAATACAAAATACTGTATTGATCGGGTTTAGTACCTATGAAGGCACAGTTATTGCAGCAAGAGAATGGGGAGCAAGAATGGAAATAATGAATGTTCCTCAAGCAATGGAAGGAAGTTGGGATTACTTTTTACATAACCTTAATGAGGAATTGAGTAGCAAAAAAAGAGATAAAACAATCGTTTTTGATAGAAATTCTTATATTAATAGTCTCTTAAAAAAGATTAATGATAATCCTATTTTTGATGAAAATTATGAAAATCGAGGTCAAAGGGCCATAGGAGTGGTTTATAATCCTCAATATGAAAGATATGGTAACTATGTTCCAACTTTATTATCTTTGAGATATGATGCGTTATTGTTTATTGATAACACTAATGCTCTATATCCTTTACACATTAAGCAGGTGGAGGATAAAGATCTTCCAGATACCTTTCCGAGAGGAGAATAAAAGTAAATATCCACTAAGTTGATTGCAATTAGATCTCCATGATATGGATTCAAACACTTGTTATAACTGCATAGTAACACTCTTGTCACTCACATTTCGTCTGTCCATAATCGTTCCTGTCATTCTTAAAATATATAGTCTAATCACTTTGCTTAAAATAATGCGCTTTGCATGTAATAAAATCTATATTTAGGAGTAAAAGATCGTCAAAAGTTTGACAGTTATTGAACACCCATGCTTGCAATTCGTACCTCAAAATGAGAGATAGCCATAATTCATTAGAAATGAAATTTGTAATCCTCATAATTTGACTTCGCCATGAATTAAAGAAAATTTTCAGCAAAATCGAAAAAATGTAATTTTAGTTGTGTAACAAATCAAACTCACCAGCGATCTTTATTTTGCCATCATACTGACAATTTTCGTTAGTATGTCAATCTTGATATCTGCATTCAAGATGTGTAATTATCATTGGTCTTTATCTAGAAGTTTAACCATTCTTACATTTTTTTTACAATAAATTTTATCAATTCTACCATTCGACACGCAAAGCCCCATTCATTGTCATACCAAGATAGTACTTTGATAGTGTTGCTTTTCTTTCCTAAAACCATCGTACTGAGGCCATCAATTATGGAGGAATGAGGGTCGCCTATTATGTCAGACGAAACTATTGGATCTTCCGTATACGATAATATATCCTTAAAATCTCCCTGTGCGGCTTGCTTTAGTGTGTTGTTGATTTCATCATTAGTAACTTCTTTTTCTAGAGTTACTACCAAATCTATTATGGAGCCATCGCTTACAGGTACCCTCAAAGCCATACCGTCTAACTTTCCTTTTAGTTCAGGGATCACTTCTCCAATGGATTTTGCCGCGCCAGTTGTAGTAGGGATAATAGATTCTACCGCGGATCTTGCCCTCCTCAGATCCTTGTGGTGCATATCCAGAAGATTCTGATCATTTGTAAAAGCGTGAACCGTTGTCATAAACCCCTTCACTATCCCATATTTATCATTAATTACTTTGGCTACTGGGGCAAGGGCATTGGTAGTACAAGATGCCATTGATATTACATTGTGATTATTGGTATCATACACTTTTTCATTTATTCCCAAAATTATCGTTGCATCAGGGTTTTTCGAGGGAGCTGAAATTACGACTTTTTTTGCCCCTGCCTTAATATGCTTACTAGCTTCCTCCCAATCCTTAAATTTCCCAGTAGATTCCAAAACAACATCAATTTGAAGTGGGCCCCAAGGAAGTAGCCGCGGATCTTTTTCTGAAAATATTTGGATTTTGTGATTATTTATTACCAGGTATTTATTATCAGTATCCACAATTACCGTGCCATCAAATTTTCCATATACTGAATCGTATTTGAAAAGGTGCGCAAGAGTATTTAAATCCCCGAGATCATTTATTGCAGTAACATTAATCATACTGATAAATTTATTATCCTTTAGTGCTGCTCTTAAAAAAGTTCTACCAATTCGCCCAAAACCATTTATGGCAATATTTTTCATAATTTGTACCAGAGACAACATATTTTAAGTATTATTATAAATAAGAGATGACTGCAATTTCTCTTTATACCATGCATTAAGAAATTTTACTGAAAACGAGTCTTTACTTTAACACCAAAAACATTTTCTCCTCAACCGTTTCAGAAAGCGGTCCAAATTGTTTCCCTTATCCCCACCAGCAGGTACAAAATATAGGTAAGAAAATTATAAACGGGTAAAAACCATCTGGGAGGGATCTAACATATAGTTACAATTAGAACTAAATACAATTGTTATTGACTGTTCTATAAACTTTATACTCCTAATTCATCAGCCAGTTGTACCAATTTTTTACTGTAACTTACAGGAAAACTCTGAACTTGATCTATATCGGTTAGAAACGGAATCATTTGAACTTGTTGGGTTTGATATAGTTGTGTTGCATCTAGTGAAGGCAAAGACTTTATAATAGAACCATTTTCAATAATCTTTTCCAAAAGAGGTAGAGAACCTTCGACGTGCTCGTCTGCAAGTGAAATTATGTCCCGGACTAAAATCTTCTTATCATCGAGTATTCGGTGAATTTGTTTAGGGCCCGGGTATGTATGTTTGCCAGGACTTGTTTTTACTTTATAGATAGTTGATTTTTGTGTACTTGCTTTTCCGTCAACTTTCTCAATGCCATTGGAAATTTTAATTTCTTCGTTACTGCTATTTAATTTGTCCTCTCTTTGTACTATTGTAGCAACCATTTTATATACGCCATTTAGTACCGGATTATCTCGTGATGTACAAAGCTCGGTACCGACAGCGAAACTATCTATTGGAGCCTTATTTTTGAGCAATTCCTTTATAATAAGTTCATTCAGGTCACCACTTACCATTATTTTTGTACTATGATAACCAAGGTCCCCAGCCTCATCCAGTATTTCTCTTACCTTTTTACTTAAGTACAACAAGTCTCCGCTATCTAGCCTGACTCCTTTTGGTAATATTCCTTCTTTGATCATCATTTTTATGGCGTTTAATGTATCGTAAGTATCCACTAGAAGAAAACCATCAGGAAATAATTTATGGAACTCTTTAAACGCAATTATTTCACTATCAAAACTCATAATAAATGAATGTGCCATAGTTCCATAAACAGGGATACCGAATTGCATGCCGGCCAAAGTATTTGATGTACCTGCACATCCTCCTACATAAGCTGCTCTGGCTGCTAAAAGTGCAGCTTGTGGTCCATGTGCCCTTCTTGAACCAAATTCAATTATCGGTTTGTTATTAGCAATATTACAAATTCTAGAAGCTTTTGTAGCGATGAGGGTTTGAAAATTGATTGTCGATAAAAGATAAGTTTCTAATAACTGAGCTTCTATGATTGGAGCCTCGATTCTAAGTATAGGTTCGTTAGGAAATAATACAGTCCCTTCCGGAACTGCCCAAAGGTCGCCTGTAAACTTCATTTTAAGCAGAAAATCATAGAAATCTTGACTTATTCCTTTAAAGACATCTAGTGACCTTAAATATTCTATTTCATCTTTGTTAAACCTGAAATTCAAAATGTATTCTACTGCTTGATGCAATCCCGCTATTACTAAATATGACCTGTTGTTAGGTAGTTTCCTCACAAATAATTCGAAGATACCTTCTGTTTTCCAATCTTTGTGATATTGACTAAAATAATAACCAGCAGCCATAGTTATTTCATAAAAGTCCGTTAAAAGCGCTGCATTCTTTTCAAAATTACCACCATCAGTATATTTCAATTTAGTTTATTTTAATCCTATACATAATAAATCCTCACATCACATTACCGCATTTTGTATAGATTAATTATTAGAAAGATAGTAAAAATGTTCTTTTAGATATCTAACTTAGACGGCTTTGCGTTTCCAATCATATATATCCTAATTGCTACCCCATTGCTAAAAGACGCAATCTATATTGTGATTTTAGAGTGTACTGTATAAGAAAATACGTATAATAAATTTACTCAAACCCCCGTTCCTCTATTTTTTGTTTAGATCAGCCAAAATAGAAAGTGCTATCTATTTGTATTATAAAAAAGGAAGAGAACACAGGTTTAACAAATGGTTAGACAGTATGGGAGAAAGTATAAAGGGTAAAATATCTAATAACATCTATATCAAGTAGATTAAGTTGTCGCGTCATGCAATTTTAGTAATAGATATGCAGAATGATTTTGTCAAGGGTAAACTAAAGTGTGAAAGAGCATCAAAAATTATTCACAATATACAAACATTATTAACGGAGGCCAGAAAAAATGACATTCCAATATTTTATTGTATAGATGAACACCTACCTATGGATAACTATGAACTTGATCTGTGGGGACCTCATGCTATGAAAGGAACAGAAGGTCAGAAAATAATTGATGAACTTAACCCTACTGATAGAGATTTTGTTATTCCAAAAAGAACTTATAGTGCATTTGACGGAACCGGCCTTGATAGAGCTTTAAATGGGTTATATGGAGGCAAAGGGGTTGACACGATAATAATTGCAGGATTGCATACGAATATCTGTGACAGGCATTCCTCATACGATGCATTTACAAGAAGCTTTAAGATAATAGTAGCAGAAGATGGCGTAGAAGCATTTACTGAAGAGGAACATCTGTCAGGACTAGAATACATTAAAAGAATGTATGGCGCGGACATAAAAAAAATAAAAGAGATTATCGAACTTTTCAAACAGAATGGTCAAGATCTAAAATAGATAGTTGTATAAGGTATTAATAATCAAAAATATTTTTTGGAATATCTGTATTATCTCATATATTTAAATATGTATTTTACCAGACAACGGTATGAGCGATAAAGACGCTGAAAAAGAAGAAATGAAAGAAGAAACTCACGAAGTAGAAGACACTGAACAGGATGAACAGGATGCTGAAAATGAAAATGATGAAGATTATCAACAAGAATAAATACTAGATCTCGCGTAATTAGTGCAAACAGCTAATTTCCTTCTGTTTTAAACTAATTTGTCCTTCTTTTGTTATCCTACGATAGTCAATCTAAGAAGCCAATGCTTTTCAAATCATTCACAGGTCTTTCGGTACAACAGTTTGATGATATTTATAAAATAATAGAATCAAAATATCCAAAACACGAGATAAAACGCTTATCTTCCTCAAAAAGAGAACGGTCTATAGGTGCCGGTAGACGTTTCAAACTCGTTATTAAGAATAGGGTTATCATGGTTTTG
>JBBRRF010000109.1:0-5780 GCA_038200885.1 Candidatus Nitrosocosmicus sp. | reverse complement strand
TCTTTCTAACGGATTCTTGTTCATTCCTTAATATGGCTATATGCCATTCTTCTAGGTACACCTCTCCTTGTACAATAATCATTTCCTTTCACTTTGTTTATTGTGCAGGAGGGGTGACACATGTCTATTAGCTTACCAATTCCCAAGCATTTTCTAACAATGAAATAATATTAATAATACTAGTATGATTGTATTAGAGATTATTTAATGATGTCAATGTGAGGAATTTGAGAAAAGATGACCTTGAAGAAGCAGACACCATACTCAGACTCTCATTTGGTACCTCTATGGGTCTAGATGATCCCATGTCCTTTTTTGGTGACGCAGATTATGTTAGATCCAGATATGCCACAGATCCAAACTCTGCATTTGCAATAGAAGTTGACGGGACCTGGCCAGTTCAAACTGTGTTACTAACTGGGATAGTGTTGGGTTCTTTGGCCCCCTATCAATCCATCCAAACTATTGGAACAAAGGAATAGCTAAGTACTTGATTATCCCTGTATTAGAACGATTATCAAAATTGGAAATTCAGTACGCCGGATTGTTTACGTTTGCTCAAAGCCCAAAACATATCTATTTGTATCAAAAATATGATTTTTGGCCAAGATTCCTCACATCCATAATGACTAAAATAATTACCGATGAACATAACGATAAAAGATTGGAATTATCTCAAAAACATGAATCGCAGCATGAAGTTAGATTTTCTGAAATACAAAATGATGTAAAGTCATTAATTTTAGATGACTGCAAATATCTTACCAACGGTATTCTTCCAGGACTAGATTTGCAAAAAGAAATATTTGCTGTAGACAGTCAAAAGTTAGGTGACACAATATTGCTTTATGATTCTTCTGGATGCAAGCTAATTGGAATTGCAATATGTCACTACGGCAAGGGGACGGAGGCAGGCAGCAATGTTTGTTATATTAAGTTTGCAACTATATCAACAAATAGTAATTCGTACTCAAATTTTATTCGAATGTTGAATTCTGTAGAATTAATGGCATTAGAAAAGGGCATATTTAAGATTACTGCCGGTAGTAACATGGAACGACACTTGGCATACAAAGCAATGATCAACCATGGTTTCAAATCAGAGTTCCAAAGAGTATCCATGCACAAAGGAAACAAACAACGATACAACAGTCCTTCCGCTTATATAATGGATGATTGGCGTTAAAGGGTCAATACTAAGCCTAGAATGTGAATCGATGTATAGCCAATTAGATTTCAATATAGTATATCCACATCATCATTTCATCCATCTGACCTAGATTTTTCTTTTAGTTTCATACAGGGATAAAGATTGACCTAATCCTTTATCTTGAGGTAATTGTCTCAAACCTCGCTGTATTATGACGGATTAGTAATTTGGCCTTGAATTTAATTCCAATCAGTGATGACCCTCTGGAATCGATCACGGTTTTAATAATCAGGATAATCAACGCCGTTTATTGTGAATCTTCGCTGGTATGAAATAAGATAGATACAGTGCCATTATATTAAGGAAAAAGGGGCCAAGTGGGCTCTGTTAACTTAAGCATTTGAAAAAGAGCAAAGTCGAGTTGTCACTGGACTAAACGAGACAATACCGACAAGATTCCTTGTATTTTGAGCACGATTTATGACCTTTTGTTCTGAAATGGTTCATCCTAATCGATATGAAATATTGGGAAGCATTTGAAAAATCACCTTAAGTTAACAGGGCCGCCAAATGTAAGAACATAAATTACTGAATTCTTTTCTTATAAATATAGTTTCTATTCATTATGTATTTTAGAACACATATTGTGTCTTTCATTCAAAAGAGTATATAATTTGCATAGAGGTCCTTTAAGTATCACACAATCTTCTATTTCAATGGAATTTATCAATGGTAGGTAAAACTTACATATCTCCACGTAACACATCATAGGATTGAATAAATCTATTGTGCATGTCGTTCCTCACAGTCATTATGATGCTATTTGGATTTTCAGCAAGGAAGAAAATTTTGATATTAATTGTAACTTTATTATAAAAAAAGCTATTGAAATTTTAAAAAATGAAAAAGATTTTAAATTTATTATTGAACAGACTTATCTCTTAGAAAATATTGAGACAAGCTATCCAGAATTATTTTCAGAAATTAAACAGTTTATCAAAGATGGGCGAATAGAAATTGCAGGAGGAGAATATCTCATGTCAGATGTAATGCTACCATCAGGTGAGGTATTGATCAGAGAAATCTTAGAAGGCAAAAATTATGTAAAGGAGAAATTTGGAAAAAATATTATAGTGGCCTGGGGTGCAGATGAATTCGGTTACAATGCACAATGGCCACAAATTCTAAAAGGATGTGGTTATAAATACTTCGCCTTTAGAAGGGGCGTAACAGAGCCACTAGTATCTGAATTCTATTGGGAAGGCATAGACGGTACATCTATACTATCCCACTGGATGCCACTAGGCTATCGAGCAGGATTAGATCTGTCACTTTTACATGAAACTTTTGAACAACTTAGAAGACAATCATCTACAAGACATGTTCTTATGCCTTCGGGCAGTGGTTCCACACCTCCGCAACCAGAGTTATGCGACACTATCAACAAGTATAATGAATCCGCCAAAAGTATCATTGAAAATCCAATAATGAAAGTGTCGACCCCTTCAGAATTCTTTGAAGCGTTAGAACAAGAAATTGAAGAGAAAAACATCCACATGTCCATCAAAAAAGGGGAGATGTATTCGGGAAAAGCATCATTCGTATTCCCAGATAGTACTTCAACAAGATCATGGATCAAACAGGGATTTAAAGAATTTGAAACCTACTTACTTATGCTTGAAAGATGGAATACCATACTTCATTTGATATCAAAAGAAAATGATCATACAGATGACCTTAAAAAGTACTGGAAGCAAGCACTATTTTTTGCAATGCATGACTCTTTACCAGGTACTGGTATTGATGCAGTATATGACGAGATGAGATCGGCATTTGATAAATTAGAGAATACATTAAAAAAATCACATTTTGAATGTATTAGTAAAATATCTAAGATACTATTTAGGCAGGACAATAAAGCACATCATATCTTAGTGTTCAATTCTGTGTCATGGGACACAAAGGAATGGGTAGAAGCAAAAATTAACTTTGATATTGACGAGGCAATCGAAATAATGGAACTTAGAACCGTAAATAGTAACGAAATAGTGGATGTAGAAATACTAGATTTAGAATTACATGAAAAAGATCGAGGGATAAAAAGTGTCCAATTGGGGTTCATTGCAAGAATACCAGCTCTTGGTTTTTCTGCATATGAAATAATATTCAAGGATAAAGAAAAAGGTAAGAATAACAATACGGATCAATCACCTCTGCTTGCATACCCAAGATCCTATGAAACAAAATTCACGTTTGACGATTTCACATTAGAAATTGATGCTGAGACTGGAATATTTACATTAATGAAGGCTGATCGCCTATATTTCATTGGCAATGAAGTACGTATAGAAGAAGAACTAGGGGACTTGTACTACCATAAAGACGTAACGGGTATAATAAAATCAGAAAGTGGTGAAGGCATACCATTTGGAGTATTCAAGAAAGAAAAATACAGTGTTTTGAATGGGAAGATCAGAACTAAAATAGTGTTTCAGAACAAATACTACGCTATTCGTTGGCCATATCGACTTAATGAAAAATTACCGACGATTATTTACCAACACAGTTTCTTGACTGTGAGGAAAGAGATATCCATCTACAAGGGGCTATCTAGAATAGATTGTACAACATATATAGAAAATAATCATCCCCATGTGCGAATTAGGGTCAAGTTTGATGTACCATTTAAAGGATATACTTATTGGACCGGCACACAGTTTGGTGCTATCCAAAGACCAACTAATTTATTTTACTTAAACAAAGATCCCGATGTACTTAAGAAATGGAAGGAAATACCCAGCGGTACATTTCCTTCGGTAGAATGGATAGACTTTTCCAACAAAGAACAAGATATGGGTGTTACATTAATCCATTTTGGAATACCATCTCATGAAATTAGAGACAATGGTATATACCTCACATTGTTAAGAGGGGTTGAAACACTCTCTGGAGATGGGACAAAGGGTCCTTGTATCGCTACTCCTGATGCAGCAGAAAAGAGACCATATACCTTCAAATATTCGTTGCTCCCGCATAACGGAGATTGGCGCGATGCATCTAGCTATAAAGAAGGGATAGCCTTTAACATGAAACCAACAGCAATTCATATTTCAAACAAAGAACATCATAAATGGGAAGACAATGCAAGCGAGATGGGTCCTGCAGGCGCTGTGGTTGATACAATCATATCTAATGGTTTCTCATTTTTGTCTATATCACCAAAGAATGTGATCTTAAGTACGCTCAAACTCCCACAAGATTCTAGTCATAATAGCGACACTAAATTAGTAATATTACGGGTATATGAAACTGAAGGTAAAACAGTCACTGCAGACATAAAATTCCATTACCCCATAAAGTCTGCATCATATGTGGATTTGATTGAGAATGATGATAAGGATAAGACATATGATGATAATCATGATGATGATGCGACTACGATTTCTGGTCCAAGCAAGAACATTCTTAGATTCCCTATTCAGGGTTTTAAGATAATCACTTTAAGAATAGAATTCGATTTTTAAAACCAATTTCAACATACGATTTATACCATATCCCATATTTTACCATGGAATATGCCTCCTTCCCATGAAGCACTAAAACATAGAAACGAGTAAAAAACAATCTAGATCTAAGAAATAATCTAGATCATTTGATTATCGATTCTATCGTTGACATCATTTGAAAATAGAAATCAACTTAAAGTAGATCTTGTAGTTGTCCTTATTCTAACGAACTTTAATTGTAAAAAATGAAGACCCACCGGGCCACGAGACTTTGAGATTCAAGTTGGAACTATTCTAGAAAATGACTTCATTAGTTTAATAGATATGGCAATTAGGATCATAGATATATATCTGTCTTTTTATCTAGAAAATGAACGTATATGAAATTACTAACTTTGGCTACAATCTTCCTTCTGATTGGCCCTATAGGTTTTGCTCAGTCAGAAGCAAACGCCCAAGGAGGAGAATTCACACTTACAATTAACCCAGGTGCGACTAATAGTGATAGTCTAAACCCAATAGAACCAGCTAACATTACAATACCAGTCGGGGCTACTGTTGTTTGGCTCAACAAGGATTCCGCTTATCATCAAATAGTGTCCGGAACCCCTGAGGCGGGTCCAACAAATGTCTTTTATGGAGATTTTTTTGCTACAAATGAGGCATATAATAGGACTTTTGACTCGGCAGGTGTAATCGACTATTACGATCCAATATGGACAAATATTAGGGGCCAGATTACAATTGTGAGTGAAAACAATACAGAGTCAGGATTTAGGACAACAGGAAATTTTACTAATAATAATTTCACAACAAGTAACGATGCAAATACAGGAAATGGGACATCCCTGACTAACGAAGCTTTGCAATCATCGACAGGCGAAATATTCCAATCAAATAATGTCAACACCCCCGATGCAGGCAATTCGAATCAACCACAAACAGGAGTAATAGGAGATAATACCCAGTCATTTAATACGGATCAGCAACAACAACAGCAACAGCCTTTGCAATCATCGACAGGCGAAATATTCCAATCAAATAATGTCAACACCCCCGATGCAGGCAATTCGAATCAACCACAAACAGGAGTAATAGGAGATAATACCCAGTCATTTAATACG
>JBBRRF010000108.1:0-5794 GCA_038200885.1 Candidatus Nitrosocosmicus sp. | reverse complement strand
AGTAAATAATACAGCGTTAGTGGTAGTAATGGGTAGTCTACAAAATAGACTTTTACATAGATGCATGATTCCATTAGATTACCCGTAATCCATATTACAGGCCTAAAGGGACAAGAATTTGTTATACAATTACGCTTTAAGCAAAAGTTCCTGTTTCATGATTTTCATCTTGACAGAATAAACATACTCCCCAAACATTCTCTTCATAGAAGAAAATACTGTTTCAACCATCTATCCATCTTTTTCCATATCTTACGCTATCCTCCTTCCATCGTTGAAGATTATGGCTCTGATATTACAGACAAGTTTCTAAGATTATGGCTGGTTTTTCTTACCCTTGCCTCCTTTCTGACTTTGAAGCATGGTGTAATCCCATTCTCTGATAAGCATCTATAATCTCGTTACTGTCATAAGCACCATTGACTGGACCTGATTCCTTCACATATAATAGATTGCAGACGCCAAAGCCATGCGAGTAAGTCCATACATACAATTCTTTTCACCTACGAGAAACTCCTTTGATTGGGGTTGGGATTTATTGCAAAAGATACCATGGCATACCGTACAAATCGAGGATCATTTTCAAAACATGGCTTCACATGCTTTTAGTATTAAACTTTTTTTGAATCTAAAAAGTAATAGAGATATAACTTCTAATAAGCATTGGATTGATCTACGACTAGTATTGCTGGATTATCTTCTGTTGTGTCATAAAAGGTTTAATTATACTATTTTTATCTATATCTTTGATGACTTCTGGTAAATACTTCAATAAAGGTGTTAAAGCGTTAGATGAACCAAATGTAGGGTATGTAGTCAGAGAAACACCTGATAAAATAATAGTATTTGGAGAAAAAAATGAAAGATTTGATATTCCAATAAAGGCGATTGAACAAGTAGGCGCTAATGTATTGATTGGATTAAATTCTGCTGACTTGCTTAAATATGCAGTACCGAGAGATGCCCCGCTTCCGGCAGGTAGAGAGGATCCTTGGGGAGAGCCAGATAAGCAGGTGGACTTGGCATCATATGAGGGTAAATATCCAAACACTTTATTTAATAAAGGAGTTCGAGCAAAGAATGAAGACCATGTTGGTCATGTAATGAAGGAGACTAATGATAAAATAGTGATTTTTGGAGAAAATAATAAAAGATTTGATATTCCTAAATCTGAGATTTATCAGGTAGGTATGAATGTCATACTAAAAATTGACTTTCCTGGGATATTCAAATATGATGTACCAAAGGAAGCACCGTTACCCACGGGTGAGCCTATCGAAACAATTGATACAGATGCATTCCCTGAAGAGTATCATGGTCCTAAATAACATGCAATATTAAACCCCTTTTTTTCTTTCTTATGTTTATGGCTTGACAAATATTGATATTTTTATGCTATAATGACAGTTGAATATTATATCTTGAAAAGATTTTAGGTTAATAGTAGTTAGAGATAGCCAGAAAATTGAATAATTAAGATCTATTACTAATGGATCGTCGATCTATTACGGTACAAGACAATAATAACAAAAAATCCTATAATGATTAATCAACTATGCATATCCTAAAAATGAAATGAGTGTGCTTCAGAACTTAAAGAAACCAAAATACAAGCGGTGGATAGCATGGTAAATGTTGTTAGGTCAATAACATTTACCAGAAAAAAACTCTACCATATCTTATTCAATCACTACCTAATAATCACGTCAATAAAAAGATTGGATATATGAAAGTAAAAACTAAGTTGAATATGAATAAATCTAAGCGGAGAATAAAGATATAGCAAATGATTAAGGATAAAGTCATACTAATCACAGGGGCAAGCAGCGGAATAGGATATACAACTGCCTTAACGTTGTCTAGAGCAGGAGCAACCATTGTTGCAGGGGCACGAAGGCTTGATAAATTAGAGAATTTGAAGCAGGCAGTTAGAGATCAAAATGGAGAGATTCTCATAAACCAATTAGATGTAACAAAGAGAGAAGAATGTACCAACTTTGCAAATTCTGCCATCGATAAATATGGGAAGATTGACGTTCTAATCAATAACGCCGGCCTGATGCCATTGAGTTTTGTAAAGAACCTAAAAATAGACGAGTGGGATAAAATGGTTGATGTAAATATTAAGGGTGTGCTATATAGTACAGCATCTGTTATTCCTCACATGTTAGCAAATAAATCTGGTCACATAGTGAATATATCCTCAATAGCAGGTAGGTTAGTTTTTCCAGCTGGGAGTGTTTACTGTGCAACAAAACATGCCGTTACCGCGTTTAGTGAAGGATTGAGACAAGAATTAAGTCAACGATCCAACATTCGTGTTACCTGCATCGAACCAGGCGTAGTTGCAACGGAACTTAATAATACAATTACGGATAGTTCATTACAGGGGTTTCTGGAATCGGTAAAAAAAATGGAGCCGCTGCAAGCCCAAGATATAGCAAATGCTATTCTATTTGCAATAGATTCTCCAAATCATATGAATGTAAATGAAATTATGATAAGGCCTGTCCACCAGGAAAGATAGCCAGTACATTCTTGCAGACCGCTAAAGGTTTTATGAGGTTCGAATGTGGATGCGTACTTTTTCAATTGGATTACATCATGTTTGGAACAACTCTCTCTACTATTTTGTCATTTTTTAGCAGATTGACTAGGGGATTTTTGATAGTAATTGTAGTACTAATGTCCAATAATTTGATAAACCTCTTCTACCTCAGAAAGATAAAATGGGAACTGCACTAAATTTATCATTTTTAGCCATCGTATTTTCCTTTCATATAGTCTTTTTCTTTGGTATTGATACAGAAATGTCTTTTGGGGAGATAGAATCCTCATGGATTAATTATACCTCACAATATGACCATGGATTTAATTTCAGTTTTCCATCTAGTTGGAAAGTTGTTAATAGTACATACCTAAAAAATAGCCTCATTACTTTGACTCCTCCAAATAATTATGATCTGTTTGGGGAAAAAATGGCATTTGGAATAGAGAAATTGCAATCAAACATGTCACTTCATGAATACTCTAATAAAGCACTACAAATTCTATCAAAGGCATTGCAAGAATTTCACCTATTAGATTCAAATCCATACGTGATTTCTGAATCAATATGGGAGAGGATTCTATTTACTCATGAAACTGACAATAGAATAATTAAAGTTTTGCAGTTTTGGACCATAAAAGATGACCATGTTTATATTATTTCATTTGGTACTACACCAGATAGTTATTTTAGTTACATTCCAACAATTTATGAGATAATTTCTGGTGTTGGAATTTTTACAAAAAGCACAACAGATGTTCCTCAAAGTAACATTAAAGAATCCGTTTATCGGTCTCCAGAAGGGTTTGTTTTAAAATATCCGAGCAATTGGAATGAGGTTTTCGGACAAAATAGAGTATCTTTTATATCGAATCAAGATAATCCTCAAGATCATTATTTGGAAAGGGTTGATTTCTATCATTATAGGAGTGACGATAATTTATCTGGTTCTACTTATGGCGAAAACGATTTCTTAAAAGTAGATTTAATTAATGAAATTAGCTATCTGGCAAATAACTTACAGAACCTCAAATTGATTTCATTGAATGATATAAATTTCTCCAAGATTTTGGGAAAAGAGCTCATATACACCTACAATTCAAACTTGGGTGCTACCAAATCAAAAGAAATAATGATAAGAAGCACCACACACTTGTTTCAGATCATATTTACCACTCAAAAAGATGAATTCGATAAATTCTCTCCTGATATCGATAGAATAATAGACAGCTTCCATCTCACTAATGTTAAGTTGGAGTAATTTGTAGAATCTTTTGGGAATGTAATACATTTATATATTTACTTTTGGAATGAAAATCGGAAGAGACCGATAGTTATGGGATGTAATGATGAACGAGAATATAATATGTAGAAAAACTCAGGATGACATGATAAAGAAACTCAACAACCCTCCCTTATTCTCAATTATTATCCCAACATATAATGAATCACAGAATATTGTTAATTTAGTAAATTCCATAAATACTTGTGTCAAAGACCTATGCTGCTATGAGATAGTCATCATTGATGATAATTCTCCTGATTGCACGGTTGATAAAATTATTGAAGCTTTTAATGAAAAAAAAGGATTCTATTTGTACAAGATTCGAGATACTGTAGGTGTTCAGTCACACAAACATTTTTTTATATATCCACTTCATGACGAGAGCTTTTTCATAAAGATAGTAAAGAGAAAGGAGCGTTCGGGTTTGATTTCAGCCATATATGAGGGCTTTAAATCATCAATTGGTGACTACCTTATAGTAATGGATGCTGATTTTTCTCATACGCCCTTACATATCAATAGTCTGATTGGGGAGATCAGAAATTCAAATTGTGATATAGTAATTGCATCACGATACTTGAAAGGGGGTAAAATAGTAGGGTGGACTTCAAAGCGGATTTTTTATAGTAAGTTTGCCACAAATTTATCAAAACTCTTATTCAGATTATCAAATATATCAGATCCCATGTCCGGATTTTTTGTAACAAAAAGGGACGTCGTTAGAAAAATGGAATTTAACACGTCAGGTTTTAAGATCCTTCTAGAGATACTAGTGAAGTCAAAGTCATTAAAGATTAAGGAAATTCCCTATACTTTTACTGATAGGACAAACGGGTCAAGTAAGCTCAATTCAAAAGTAACTATTGACTTTTTTAAGAGCTTGTATATCTTACATAAACATCATTGAAAGTGAGGAATTAGTTAAATTTGTGTATAGACATCATTAAGAGGTCAACTTCCTGTGACAACCTTCTCTAGAATTCTATCCTTCTTACCCAGTGCAACCGAGATTATTTTTGAATTAGGACTTGAGGGTATCCTCAAAGGTGTTACTCACGAATGCACTTATCCCAAAAAAGCCCTACAGATACCAAAAATAATTAGACCCACAATAAGCTTTGAAGAACTGGATAGTTCAGATATAGACAAGAAGGTAAGAGAGATGTCAATCAAAAATGAGCCATTATTCAAGATTGATGTAGATAAAATAAGAGAAATAAAACCTGATTTGATAATTAGTCAGAACATGTGCTCAGTTTGTGCACCTTTTGATAAAGAAATACAGAGCACATTTAAAATATTAGGATATAAACCACATAATTTAGTACTAAATCCTACGAACCTTTTTGAAATATTTCAAAGTATACTAGTTTTGGGTAAAGAATTGGACAGATCAGGAGAGGCCCTGAAAATTACCAATCAGCTTAAAGAAAGAATTAACACAATAAAATCAATCTTACAAGAACCTAATAAAAAACACCTTTTAGATAATCAACCGAAAGTAATGTGTTTAGATTGGCTGGACCCTTTCTATCTTGCCGGGCATTGGGTACCTGATATGCTAGATATAGTTGGAGCAAGGGGCTTAAATGGACAAGGCGGTTTGGATTCACACCGAATTGACACATTGAAAATTGTACAGTTGAATCCAGACAAGGTGGTTATAATGCCATGTGGATTTGATATTACCAGGTCCCAAAAAGAATATCAAAAGATCAAGGATTCCAATTGGGATTCATTGAGAGCAAATAAGAATATGGAAGTCTACATAGTAAATTCCGATGCATTTTTCAGTAAACCCAGTCCTAGAATTGTGACTGGAATCGAAATATTGGGCAAGATTGTTTTTCCCGAAGCATTTGAGCACATAAGAATTCCAAATTCGAGTTTCGTCCGCATCTAATTATTTAATGCATTGTTAGTGCTTTGTTGCATGATTCGTCCTGATTACAAATAATCTT
>JBBRRF010000107.1:0-5825 GCA_038200885.1 Candidatus Nitrosocosmicus sp. | reverse complement strand
ATATAATTTGTCTTCGTTTGATTATCGGTTGGGTCATCCCAATAGGTGTCAATCAATGTGAATCCGAAGAATTTTATATGCGAAATATTGGTAGGCGGTTCAGGTTGACTTTCTTTGTTACAGGAAATCAATAAGATAATCGAGAATATCAATGTTAATCTGTTCATTTTGGGGTTTTCTCAAATTTGCTGCAACGTGTTTCTTATATGAGCTGTGGTTGTTTTAATGCACTTACTTTTCGGTTTAGTACAGGCCATAAATATACACCTTGACTATGGGTTTAGCGACAAACCCGCTATTGCGCATATACGTTACTGGCAGCATTTTTTCTTTTCTTACGCCATAGTCCGATTCCTACAATTAAAATGCTAATAACAATTAATCCAATTATAATAATTTCAATCATTTTTTCGTAAGCAAAATAACGAGATTCTCCAATACTATAACACTCATCTAACGACTCTGATTTTTTATTTAACTTATTTATCCATTTGGTACTTAGATCATTTGACGATAAATACAGTACCTTATCTGCGTTTTCTATTTCTCTTTCTGCCGATAATGTAAGATGATTTACTATGTCAAAACCCACTCCTACAATCGATAACTTTCCTGCCATAAAGAGTATGTTTTATTAAGATTTAATAAAATTTATCTGTCATAATTGTCTTGTTATTTGATTTATTCCTTTTTGAGAATAACGACTTCTCAATAGTTGAGTACAAAATTATAGAACGCTAACTCAGGATCAAGAAATTTTTATTATTGGGCATTTTAACTAATAGGGGAAGTATTTATAAATCATTTTAATATGTTTTTATGATGTATGACTCTCCGGGTTTAGCTGATATATTAAGCAAAAATCTAATTGAAAAATGGAATCAAGTCATTTCGGAAATCTATGATCAATTGAAGAATATTTATGGTAGTCAGTATTTTATCTACGATCCAGACTTAATTAGTGAACCTGTATTATTCAGGATCAAATGGTTTGCTGATCCTGCTGAATTGAAAAATTGTGTTGACCCAGAAAGTGCAAGAAAATTATGTGATTGGGATACAAAAGGAAGACATTATTTTCACAATGAATATTGTGAATATACCATAATTTACAAAGCTGATAATGAAGGAAAGATCCGTCCAAAACGTGTACAAATAACTACCGAGTTGAGAGAGTATTGGATAACCTTGGCTATGTATGATCCTGATTTAATTCGTGAACTTGCTCAATCGATATTGGAAGTAAATGTGCCTTGGAGAGACTTATACGGTGTAGATGATCCATTTTCCTTAACACTAAAAGAAAGAAAAATATCATTTTGTAGGCATACGGCTGGAAATGGTTTGGATCCCGAATTATTAGAAGAGGGTGTTCCTGTTAAACCCCTAGGGAAGATCAATACTGAAAATGCCTTATTTATGACTCATCCTATAAATGGGCTAGATGATTTATTTTTTATTGTGATGTATGGTGCACATCCCTATGCTTCTATCAAGGACGAGAAATTAGAAAAGGCATCAAAAGAACAAATATTTAGAAGAGAATTCTGTTGTGATGATAAGGGTAATTTGTATACCTTCGAAGAGTTGTGTTGTAGACATTCTGATCCAGCTGCCAGCATGAGCGCGTATAACATGGTTTTCGAAGGCCGTAGTCTGTCGTTTTTTGATCCTATAGGGGTATATATTTTGTCTTTTAGCAGAGATCATTTTTCGTTTCGAAATGCCCCAGTTCCAATTGAATGGATCAAGTTGGGCAGAGGAAAAGAAAGGGCTGGAATTCAAATGTACCAAAGATTAGAATTTGGACCATCAGATGAAGACCCATATTTCTTAGACGACATAGAAGTTACAGATGGTAACCATAAAATACCTCTTTCCGGTGGCTATGACATTCTAAATCGCATAGAAGTTGGTACAATTGTTAGTTTAAGCAAACGTACTACTATCCCAAACATTAACTATGAATATTTATTTACTAACAATAGTCCGATAATCTGTAGAGATTCACATACGTGCGAAGACATAGAAAGACTAAAAAAAGAATATGAAACAAACAATTTAAGCAATTATGACACCAGACAAAGAAGTGGATCAAATATCTGGAGGCAATCTTCAAGAGGGGATATTCTACCAAGAAAAAACCAAACCTGGTAAATTTTTTGGTTTATTATTTTTTAATGTAGAACATGAAGTAGAACTTGGGTTGCTACAGAGTTCCATGCATTTATTGTGGAAGTTATATTGTGACTTAAAAATCGGAAAAATCAAGGACTTATATGATCATTACGTACCATTCTCAAATCTCACTGTCACTTTGGGATTTTCTCATAGTTTTTTTAAAAACCATAAAACTTTTAGACCTATGCCTAACAATCTAAGCGAAAGACATCTTTTTTTAAATCCGTCACTTAGGGGTGGAGGACAGATTATATCTGGATCGGGATTACATTATGCAGACAACATCAATGAAAATAAAGGCTACAGCGACATCGTGTTTCAGTTCACTGCAGATTCTCCCCTTGCGATAAACCGTTGTTTTGTGGAAACTTGGAAACTCATATATGATTATGATTATGATAAGCCATCACAAAAAAAATTCCCTTTATTTATTAGCAATTTTTATACGGGGTATCAAAGGGAAGATCATCGTAGTTGGCTTGATTTTCATGATGGAGTTTCTAACATTCCGAGTGGATCTGATAGATTAAAAGTAATTTCCATTAAAGACCAGCCAACACAAGAAAAGTGGACTGAAAATGGTACTTATATGATATACATGAGATTAGGAGTAAACTTAAATGTATGGCGAAATCTGAGTCGCGAAAGACAAGAAATTATTATTGGAAGAGATAAACTAACCGGTTGTATAATTGAACGGGTTAGAGAATCAAATGGCTCAATCCATTTTGATATACAACCAAATTGTCCTAGTACAGGAACTGACGAAATTACTGATATAGGTAATGATCCTCAAAAGAGAGAATCATATGTCATAGACGATGAGGTCCTTTTAAAAAGCCATATCCAAAGAGTAAACCATCATACTGGAGATATAGGTTCTAGCAACTCATTACGAATTTTCAGACAAGGTTATGAGTTTTTTGAATATTCCAATACCGAACAAAATTTTACTGCGGGATTAAACTTTGTAAGTTTTGTTGATACTCCAGAAAGAATATTCAGAATTTTGCAGACTGAAGGATGGTTGGGAAGGGTTAACTTTGGTGGAGATGACCATGATCCTTTACCTGGAATGGATAATTTGATTTATGTTATTGGTGCAGGAGTATTTTTTTTACCGCCAGCTATGTCAAATGAGATGTTTCCTGGATCTTCAATATTTTGAACCATGTTTATATCAAATACCATGTCCAAGGTTTTTGAACAGGATGTTTAATCATTATTTGGCGCTTATGAAATGAAAATTCTATAGGATTTTATTAGATTATATGTTAGACGGGAATTGCCTATTTTTTGGTTAGATAGTAACCAGATGTCATACATACTCTAAACCTATCTTAAGCAACTACTCATCAACTATAAATCATAATATCTTCTTGTAATGATCTTTTTTGAATGATACCTTCTATCAAGTTCTAAACCGAGACATGGCTACGTTTGATAAAACAACAGGAAAAGTCTTTGATACTAGTCTTCATTATAGTCCTTAAAAATACAAATACAGATCATAGCATACATACTTTGAAAGTGATCACATACGAAATATAGTAACTTCAAGACAAAAAAACTCATTAACAGGACCAAACAAACTCATGGCATAACGGGTTTAGAAAACTGTTTACTCGATATGAGAAGGCCAAGAATTATTTAGTATTGGTACAGTTCTCTTATTAAAAGGTTGTTTACAGAAAGATAATTTTGGATTAGGATCTAATTTTATCAAAATACCTTTGTGTATGTATTCCGTGACAATAACATTAATTTGTAACAAAAGATAAAAAAAGTCAAGAAAATTGGATAAACAGATCAGATCTTACATGAGGAGGTCAATGAACAAAACAGAAACAATAGAATATTTGGTGAAGAATGGATTAATAAATCGTTCAGAAATCCAATCCGTGAAGATAAGCGATATGTCAAGGAGGAATAATAATAAGAAAATGATGAGGAAAAATGAAGTTTCCTATTTTATTAAACAACCGTATCATAGATACGCAGATGGTGAAAAATCATTTTTAAATGAAATACTATTTTATTCTTTAGTCAAAAATAATGAAAAATATTATTTTTGCCGGTCCATAAGCCCAGCTTTAATCCACCATGAAATTAAGAACCATATATTAATTATAGAATTTATCAATAAGAAAAATTATATAAATCATAAAATCTATCAAAAATCATTTTCTGGGTTAAGAGAACTCACTAATAGATCACTGGGAAAATCATTGGCATTATTGCATCATTCAGACTATTCATCTGTTGAAAATGAATTGTATATGCCACGAAATTTACCTATACTGATAAAGATCGTTCAACCTACTACCGATTCTATACCCTATTTAAGTCCAGCTAACTTTAAACTATTAAAGATTATACATCAAGATACAAATCTCTTTAATATCGTGGAATCGTTTAAACAAACCTGGAAGTGTCACACGTTAATTCATGGTGATATGAGATTAGATAACATCATAACTTTTTCCAGGGAAAATAAATACGAGACAATATTTATTGATTGGGAATACGCCACATATGGTGATCCAGCATGGGATGTTGGCTGTGTTTTTCAGGAATACCTAATTCAATGGATACAAATTCTAGATACTGGTCATAATTACAGTTTAGATCAAACAATTGAGAATTCTAATGATGTCTTGAACCAGGTATTGATCAATATTAGACAATTTTGGAAATCATACAAAAATTCATCCATGATTAAAGATCCTTTGGATTTTTTGAAAAAGTGTATATTTTACTGCTCTGCTAGATTGATTCAAACTAGTTACGAAATACAAGAATATTCTATCGAATTGATGAATTCATCGGTGTTAATGCTACAACTTGCATCTAATTTAGTTAGACAACCAAAAAAAGCTTTAATGTGGATATTAAATGAATCAGCTTGATTATGTAGAGATATTAAAAACTATTGAAGCATTACTAAATACTATTCATATAAGTAGTTTTGAATATCTTGAGATAAAAAATCACGTATATAGATATGTTGAACGTAGATATATCGAGCATCCCAAACATGAAAGATTTAACATGTTTGTTTTGAATACTTTGATAAATTACATCTATTATGTATATCACTGTAGAAAAAGGAATATAGTATTTACTCGTAAATTTCATTCACCCGAGATTGAGAAATTTGTAGAGTCATTGTCAGAAAATAATTATGGAAACGGTACAATAGATAGACATTGGAAACTTGTGAAAATTATATCTCCAGAGTTATTTATAGTGCAGAAAGAAGGATTAAACCTTTGGGTAAAACCCACTGATGTACGTTATATGAAAAATAATATGATACCCGGTACTAATCTAGACATTAAAATAAGTAAAGAATCCTTTTCATTACATCCAGGATTTTATACCGCCTTTAGTAATTCAACAATTGATAGCAGAAATGAACTAAATGGTAGGTTTTATTGGAACATAAAAAAGAAATACGCACATTTATTGTTGAGATATCTTACATTATATTTAAACAATATCAAAATTCTGTTTATTATCAAGGTCATTAACAATCCAGCTGATTTCCCACGTGCTGATTCAGTTGTATTATATATAAAAAAAGAGTCAGCTGGAGACGTTTTGAAATTTGTATCACTTTTTCATTCAAAGTTTAGTCATTT
>JBBRRF010000106.1:0-5836 GCA_038200885.1 Candidatus Nitrosocosmicus sp. | reverse complement strand
ACACACAGATGACACACAGATGACACACAGATGACACACAGATGACACACAGATGACATACCCGCTGGTATTACAGTCTTTGACTCAAAAACACGGCTAGGATACTATACTTTCAGTGACTATTGAATACTTTTGGGTGTTTGGAGTATATGTACTATAAGCATATTATTTTGACTGCCCGTGGTCCCTTTCCATTTTCTCATAGTAGAGTACGGAGCCATCTGCAAGCAATATTGTCAAGGGGGGGGAAGATATCGGCATATGATGATCCAAAAGAAATAACAAAAGATCAAGGTATCTAAGCGAACATGATTAGTTTACATGAAAGTATACCCTATTCTTTACACGGCTCTTAACTTTGACAATGGATCCTGCTCTCCCAACTATATTTCCAACTTCATGTTAGAATTAATAATCCTACATTTTGAAATCTCTATATTGCACAAACAGACCGGGGGTCAGTTGAGGTATTATAGGAGGGGTGTCATAGTTTCAACGAATACAAGAATCCCAGTCAACTTAATAACTTACTAAGCATGATATCCACGATATCTTCTCAAACCGCCAGACAAATTTGAGATTGTTTGCCTAAAGATTTGATCGAAACACCAGTTTTATGCATAACTTTTTTTGAGGTGAAAAAGATATATTCTTATAAAAATTTGAAAATATTGTATCATATTGGAAGACAAAATCATTGCTGAAAATGAATTGGGGGACTGGCGAAGGACTCATTATTCTTTTCAAATTTCAGATTCCGTAATTAATAAAGTTGTTACAGTTATTGGATGGATATCTTCAAAACGAGACCATGGAAATGTACTTTTCGTCCAAATAAGGGATAGATTTGGAGATATTCAAATTCTTGTGAAGAGGAAGGAATTGAGTGAAAATATATTTGAATCATTAAAAAGTTTGAAAGAGCATTCTTCAGTCGCTATCAAGGGAAAAGTTGTTGAACAAAAAAATTCGAGTAAGGAATTTGAAGTAATCCCTGAAGAGATCAAAATATTATCTGTTTCTAACAAACCTGCCCCATTCCTTACCCAATCCATTTCTTCAATCGGTATTGACACCAGATTGGACCTAAGGGCTCTAGATTTAAGGAGAAATCATTTACAAAATGTTTTTAAAATAAGGAATACTATCCTAAATTCTATTAGGGGATATTTAAATGACAATTATTTTGTTGAAGTTAATACACCCAAAATGATAGCTACCGCTACAGAAGGAGGTGCCGCATTATTCCCAATCTTTTATTATGATAGGGAGGCGTTTTTGGCACAAAGCCCACAGTTATATAAAGAACAGTTGACCATGGCTTTTGAAAATGTATTTGAAATAGCCCCTATATTTAGAGCTGAACCTTCTAGGACAAACAGACATTTATCTGAAGCAATGTCAATTGATGTGGAAAAGGCGTATGTAGACTATACCGATATGATGGATTATCTAGATAATTTAATTCGATATGTTATTCAAAGTATTGGTGACAAAAATCAAGTGGAACTTGATAGTTTGGGAATTAAACTTCCGAACGTGAGTAACCCATTCAGTCGAATTACATACTCGCAATTGGTAGAAAATTTACAAAATAGTCACAAGTATATTCGGTGGGGAGATGATATTGCACCAAAACTGCTCAAAGATCTTTTTGGAGATGAATTCTATTTTATTACTGATTGGCCTGCTTCTACGAAGCCTTTCTATGTGAAATCAAAGAAAACGGATCCAATGACTGAGCCAAGCAATGGAGATGATCCTCGTGTACTAAGCGAATCATTTGATCTAATGTTTGGAAGCCTCGAATTATCATCGGGTAGTACCCGTATCAATAATAAGGATGATTTAATGAATAATATGAAAAAAAAGGGCCTAAGTCATAAGGCGTTTGATTATCATCTCAGGGTTTTTGATTATGGAGTTCCTCCACATGCTGGTTTTGGACTCGGGTTAGAAAGACTATTGATGGCCATATTAAAACTAGACAATATTAGAGACGCGACCTTTTATCCAAGGGATATAGATAGACTGACCCCATAAGATAAATATAAAGTACGGTTAGATCCCCATAGCTAACCATGGCAAAGGGTATTGATATTAAGAAATTATGCGATCTAACTAAATTAGAGATACCTGAGCAAAATATGACCGAAATCTCTAGGAAGGTGGATGAAGTACTATTAATGTTTGACAAATTAGATGAATTCACAACAGAGGGTTCTGAAGTTCCAAGCATCGAGGATCTAAAATTTGAAATGGCCTTTGAAAACTTACGAGATGATAAACCGACGCCAACTTTGAAATCGTCGGAAGGACCTCACCCTAAATTTAAGTTAAAGAATGTAAGAGATGGTTTTATTCTCGGGCCAAGGATCTGACCTTGAAGAGTCTTTATGAACTGCCTGCTTTCGTAGTTTCACGGAAGATCAAGGAACAAGAGATAACTGCTGAAGAGTACATTTCGATAATTATTGAAAGGATAAAGCAAGTAGACCTTAAAATAAACTCCTTTATTAGCCATAATTTTGAAAATGCCATAACAAAGTCAAGAGCGATTGATAAGAAAATTAGAGAAGGTATCAACACTGGTTTATTGGCCGGTATTCCAGTTGGAATTAAAGACAATATTAGCGTACAAGGTCTAAAAAATACATGTGCATCTCGCATGCTAGCTGAATATGTCTCTCCTTATAACGCGACGGTGGTAGGCAGGATTGAAGAACAGGGTGGTATCATTATCGGCAAATTGAATATGGATGAGTTTGGTATGGGGACTACTTCAGAGTATTCTTCATTTGGCCCAGTTAGAAATCCTTGGAATCTTGAATACGTCGCTGGTGGTTCCTCAGGAGGAAGCGCGGCATCTGTTGCATCATTACAAATACCATTATCTCTTGGTTCAGATACAGGTGGATCCATTAGATGCCCGTCCAGTTTTTGTTCAGTTATAGGAATTAAACCCACTTATGGAAGTGTAAGTAGAAACGGATTAATTTCATATTCTAATTCATTGGAGCAAATTGGCCCAATTGCCAGAACTATTTATGATCTGGTTCCCCTCCTCAACATAATTTCGGGAGCTGATCCAAAAGACAATACCACAGTCCATAAAAAATTAGAGTATCAAACAAACAGTCTTGACAATATTCTGAAAAAAAAGTATAAAATTGGTGTACTTGATGAATTAATTGACGATTCAGAGACTGAGGTGGCTAAAAATACAAGAAATAAAGTAAAACAACTAGAAGACTATGGCTGTGAAACAGAGGATACCAGAATATCTTTATCAAATTATGCTCTGGCCTCATATTATGTAATAGCTACAGCGGAAGCAAGCAGTAATTTATCAAGGTATGATAATTTACGATATGGTTATGAAGGTAGTCCAGAAGGTTACGAGTGGAATAGTTATTTTTCTGAATCCAGGTCGAAGTTTGGTAATGAAGTAAAGCTCCGAATTCTTCTAGGCTCATATGTTTTGTCAGCAGGCTATTTTGGCAAATATTATGCCAAAGCCCAAAAGCTAAGATCAATGATAAAAAAAGAGTTTGACATTCTTTTTAATAAATATGATATTTTACTTTTACCAACTATGCCTGTCTTGCCATTTAAATTAGGGGAAAAGACTTTGCAACCGATTGAGCACTATAATTTGGACGTTTATACAATCTTAGCTAATTTGGCCGGTATACCAGCAATATCAATACCTGGTGGTTTATCTGAAAAGGGGTTTCCAATCGGGGTCCAATTGATAGCGAAAGCTTTTGACGAGCAAAAATTGATAGATGTGGCTGTTTTGCTTGAAAATGTTGAAGGTTTTGAGAAATGGGTTCCAAAGATATGAATTTGAACAATAGCAAGAAAATGGGCCCGGAATTGAAAATTGGGTTAGAAATACACTGTCAGCTAACTAATCTTCAGACAAAGCTTTTTTGCGATTGTCTATCAAATTACCGAAACTCGCCTCCAAATGAAAATACTTGTCCTATTTGCTTGGGATTGCCAGGCACATTGCCCTTACTTAACAAAAGAGCAGTCGAATTTGCATCAATAATTTGTATGGCTTTTAACTGTAACATTCCTGAAGAGATTTCATTTTATAGAAAAAATTATTTTTACCCTGACTTGCCCAAAAATTATCAGATAACACAATATAATTCATATGAATTAAGCAGTATTGGCTATGAAGGATCAATCGAATTTGTGGGAGATTCAAAATCCAAAACTGACGAGTCTAGGGGTAGTGAAGAGAAGAGTAAAATAAGAATTACCAGAGTTCAATTAGAGGAAGATCCAGGAAAAATAACATATGAAGAAGATAAATCCGCTGCGAATAATTACTCGCTAATCGATTATAATCGGGCGGGTGTATCGTTAGTTGAAATCGTAACAGAGCCTGACTTTTCTAGTCCAATCGCAGTTAGGACATTCTTAAATGAAATTGTTAATCTGTTTGAATATCTAGGGGTTAGCGATCCAAGCTTGGAAGGTTCAGTTAGATGTGATGTTAATGTCTCTGTCGGAGGTGGAAAGAAGGTTGAAATTAAGAATATAAGTTCATTTAAAGAGGTTGAGAAATCAATCTATTATGAAGTCACTAGACAAAAAACTTTGATTATGCATGACATTGATGTCAAAGCAGAAACTCGACATTGGGATGAGAAAAGAAAGGTGACTGTCGGTGCAAGATCAAAAGAAGAAGAGGAGGAATACCGATATTTTCCAGAGCCTGATATCCCTAGAATTATTTTGGGGAGCAAGTTCGTTTCCACAGTAAGAACCAATATGCCTGAATTACCAATTGAGAGGTCAAAGAGATACATTGAAGTATACAAGATTACCGAGCACACAGCCAGGATTTTGGTTAATGATAAAAGAATAGGTGATTTTTTTGAAGAATCACTAAGATACCACAAATCTCCAATTGAAATATCAAATTGGATAGTTAATGAGCTGCTTACAAAAATAAATGAGAAAGATAGACAGGGTTTAACTGATCAAAACACAAGGGGTCTAGACATCCTGTCTGTATCACCAAGTCAGGTAGCCGAAATGGCAAAATTAGTTGAGGAAAAATCATTAAACAGGACTATAGCAAGAGAAATATTTGATAAAAGCATCGAAACAGGCATTAGTCCGTTGAATATAATAGAGACTCTGCAAATCGAAAAAATTTCTAATGAGGCATCTATTATGCAGATAATTCGGGGCATATTAAATTCTCACCCACAATTGATAGAACAGTCAAAAAATAATCCCAATGTCATCAATTACGTTTTGGGGCTAGTTATGAAAGAGACAAGCGGGAGAGTCAATCACCAAATTGCTTTGAAATTGATAAAGGAAAGTCTAGAAAAAAATTGATTTAAATTTCATATCTTATCAAGAATTAATGTATTAAATGATAAATGAGGCTAATTTTGATTAAATTAAAGGCGTTCTTTCGTTGATCCCATAAGGAGGTTAGGGGTATCATGGCTAGAATCTTAAAGTACTAAGAGAGACACCTATCGCTTGATTGCTTTAGTACATAAGGCAATGACTGGTGTGTAAAATATTGATTAAAGCATCCTTCCTGTGGATCCATTCAAAACCATTTAAATGGATAACTCAAAGTTTTTCCTTTTTGGAATAAACCATAAATAAATACCTGAAAGAACATTAGGTTAGGTAATACATGTCCATTTCAAACGATTTAGATGAAGTATCTACATTTATTGTTTGTCCTGGTTGCAAGACTAGGTCCCCAAAGGATTGGATAGTGAAACATTTGGAATCCAAAACAAGACCTCGAGTAAGAAGATCTCAAGTCTATTTTAGATGCGTCATTTGT
>JBBRRF010000105.1:0-5861 GCA_038200885.1 Candidatus Nitrosocosmicus sp. | reverse complement strand
GAAAGGTTGTTATAACTTATACTTATGGTACGCCCCGTATATAAGGTCTGAGAGGTAGGTCTGCCATATAAATCATAGGTGGTTTCTTTCCATTGTGATGGACTATTACCAGTATAGGGTTCACTTTCTTTGATCAAACGATCAAGTGTATCGTATTCATATTTTTTGCTGATCCATTCTCCAAAAAGGTTTTTTTCTTTAATCACAGAAACTCTTTGTAATTGATCATATTCCACAATCATTCCACTGCCGTCATCAGCAGTATCAGTAACGGTGTAGGCATTGTTAGCTTCTGTATAGGCAGTAGTGGACTCTTTTCCTAAATAATCGATCACTTTTACCTGTCTATCCCAATTATCATATTTATATTGGGTTTCCTGACCAAAAGGATTTGTTATCTTGCTTAGGTTCCAGTTACCATAATCAGGCTGATATTCATAGGTCGTTTCTAAATCTTCAACATCAATATGTTTTTTAATAAAACGACCGGTTAAATCATATTCAAATTCTATCTCCCGGGAAGGTTCACCGTTGGGAGTAGTTGTTTTCTTCTTAATGTTTCCGAACGAATCATAATCATAGGCTTCTATGTCAAACGGAGTTCCATTGCCTTTTATTTTTCTCTGTTTTAGTTGATAGCCCAGATATTCAAACTGTTGTTCAGTATTAAATGTCTCAGTTCCAATTGTAGTGCTGGTAATTGTATTTAGTGGTCTACCTATATGATAGTCAGCACCTGTGCTATTGGAGTAAGTTGTACTTTGGTTACGGCTTCCACCAATGAAATTTGTTGATATATTTTCAGGGTTATTATATGCGTCGTATTGATAGGTTGTATTTGTAAAGGTTCCTTCTAATAAGTTCTGGTTAAAACTTGATTCCATTGATAATTTAAAAACCTTATTAGCAGATAGGGTTGAAGAATATTGATAAGTCGTTTTATTAATATAGTTTGAGGTTGGTGTTGTAAAACTAAAATTATTGGCTGTTGAATATTCTTCAATCAATGCACCTCTCAAACTAGGATTATATTTTGCAACGGAAAAGATTCTATTTGAACTTTCCGTGTGCCAGTTACTACGTGCAATTGCGCTAAACCCTAAAAACCCCAAGCCCTCTGCATTAAATACCGCGCCTTTGTAGGCATAGACCTGCTTGCTCATTACAGTTCCTGAAGATAGATTTCCATAGCGTCTTAAAGCAGTGACTACCTTAGTGCTCGGGGCAATTTCTAAATCTATGAATGGATATGTCTGGTTGCTCTCAGGCTGGTATACACTTGTGTAATAATCATTATTATAAATTGAAGGATCAAGATTACTATATTCAATATCATATGAAACGCCATTAGTAACTATATTTTTTAAAAGCACGTCTTCTCTATGATCATGGGTGAAAGAGAAATTTGTAACCCATTGATTACTGATTGATGCAAATTCTAAATTTTTATTTGGTTGATTTGAAGTTAGAAATATCGGAATTGGAAAATGTTTTAAATTTCCAGTTTTGGAAGTTGTACCACCATAATCAAACAATATACGAGATGTTAATGTTTCATTATTTATTCTAAGATTATTATAAACTTTTATGGTCTGAGTTCCATCAGAACCATTATTGGTAATTGTATTATACTCAACAATATCTGTTTTGCCATCTCCATTTACATCTAAAGGTACTAAGTTATATCCTGACATAACACTACCATTTTGGATACTCTTCTTGTAAGTGAATGGCTGTTGATATGTTTCGTTTTTAAAAGTCGTACCGGTAGAAATAAAAATAGTGAATAAATTACTGTTATTATTTGTAGGGCTTATAAAATCTGTTTTACCATCGCCATTATAATCTCCCAACAATATTGGATCAGTAATTTTGATTCCAGCATCCACCTGCTCCCAAAGAAGGACTAAATTGTTAGTGTTATTTAGTGAATAAACATATAATTTACCATTAGTGACATGAAACAAATCTGTTTTACCATCACCATTAAAATCGCCTGTATATAATTTATAATCACCATTTAATTGTAATTGAAGATTACCTGCATAGTTTGCAAACCCAGTGGGAACATCTCTTCTCAGATTTATAAAATGTACACCTGTATAAGTAACATGATAGTAATCACAAGAATAGTTGCCATCATCGATTGGTGGACGAAAAAAATCATTATTACCATTATTTTTAACATCATCTTTCTGCGGCATCAAATTACCCTTTGTAAAATTCTCTGGCCCTAATCTCACAGAATCTGAGGATCGATAATTATTCACGAAACATAATCTTCTTTCATACGATTTACCAATAGCCAGTACGTCTGTTAATCCATCGCCATTAAAATCTCCTGAAATATATTCATGAGGAATTACTTTTTTTGTAGAACTTGTTGGAGAAATATGATTCGTATAGGTAGGCGTATCCCATGTCTTGGTATAATCATAACCTATAGGTACACCTACTGAAGGTGGAGCTTTCGAATATACTTTAAATTTAACTTGAATCCCAGATTTTTGAACTATCGTTAGTCCTTGACCAGATTGTACTTTATTCTGATTGGTCAATAATGTGGATGGAAAAATAGACTCAAAGTATCCAGTACCTACTTCATAAGGGTGATTATATCCTCCATTTTGAATATTATAGAACATCCAAAATTTATCTTTCCCATTAGGATAAACTATAAAATCCATTTTGCCATTGCCAGTCATATCCAATGGAACAACTTGAGAGTTTCTTTGTTCAATATTGATTAGTCCTAGGTCTGTAGTAATATCATTATAATTTATTGATGACTCGGAATTAGGATATGTAAAGCTAATTGAAGAATGAGACTTGGAACCATTCCCACTATATTCTGTGACTGCTGATAATCTTTCGTATTTTAAAATTGTCCTTTGGTCTGAATTGTGATATAGTGAATAACTTCTGTAGCGGTCAGTGCCACTGTAAGAATCTATAGATTTAAGAAGATTTTTCCTAACAATTGATACATTATGAACATAAGACTGTTCTAGTCTTTCCCTTGAACCATAATTAAATCTTAATTCATTAATTGGGTTATTGTCTTTCAGGCTACCATATTTTATTTTACTTATGGATTGACTATTATTACTCTTAACATACTCATAAATTATCCTTACACCCTGAGGGTTTTCCCAATATGTAATTGCATAATTTGTATGAGATGATGAATCTAAACTATTACCATATCTTGCAATAGAACCATCAGGATAATATACAATAAAATAAGACGGGCCGAAGGATGATCCATAAGGTGAAACATCATGTGAAGTTATTTTAAGGTTGGAAGAATTCTCGGTTTCATAAATAGCTCCACCAGCACCATATATACCACTTTTCAGAATTAACCGTTCACCATCTAAAGCAAATCTGTCAGAAAGATCAAAGTCCACGCCATCAATATGATCGTCATGAAACTTGGAGGAAGGAATTCTTGAGATTACAGATATACCGCTAATATTCCACCCATATCCTGCAAGTCCATTACCTCCCTGGCTATTATAAGATATAGAAATCTCTGGGACTATACCATCTATTCCTGGTGGAACCGCGATGGGTATATCATAATTAGCCCCTCCTGTAAGAGATACCGATAAATAACCTGGGGTTTCGCCAATCCCTGTATTAGTACCTCTAGCAGATGGGGCCAACTCAGAATTAGAATTTTTCCTTGATTTATGCTCTGACATAGGAAGAACACCTTCATCTCTATCAGTGATTTTTACTTTCTTGAATGTAAACGTTTCTTTTTCAATTATGGTTTTACTTTCCTGTGCGGAGACATTGCTTACAAAAACAAATAGACTGACTAAAAGAGTGTATGTGATTTTTTTCATTTGGGGTCATTTTTTAGTTTTTGATAATTTGTTTAGTAACGCTTGTACCATTGCTTAAATGAATATGGACCAAATACATTCCAGAAGATAGATTTGTAAAATCAATCTTCAGCTCATTTTTATAACCACCAGATACAGCAAGCACCAAAACTCCAGCATTATTATATATATTGACATCGTGAGATATTGATATGTCAGAAATGGAATTTAATTTTAGTAAAACTATGCCTTTTGTAGGATTTGGTGAGAGAATGACTTCAACCTCTTTACTTTCACTTATTAAGTCCTCTGAATCAACACTATTTTCTGTAGATTCTGCGTATTCATCTGCTGTTCTACCGGCAGGTGGGGGAGGAACAGAACATCCTCCCACTGCACAGTAAAAACGTTGTTTCTGGTTACCTGCATTATCAAAACCAATTATTAAGCTTGATCCTACATTAACCCTAAGCAACTCATTTATTGTGGGCATACTGCTGTTCACAATGTCTAATCGTGGTTCATAAAAATATTGCTTATCATTTATATTTGTATCATAATATAGATAGGCCCTGTGTCTTATTTGTGTACTTATGGTACTGAATTTGAAGTCCATGATATTTTGAACTAACTCCCCCGTGACACCATCATAGATTGCGCCTTGGTTGTTAGTTTGAGTATAATCCTTATGATGTATAAATCCGACTAGTAGATACCATCTATTCAGATTTGGGAGTTGATTATTACCGTTATCATTATTCCAGAAATAAGGATTATTATGAAAGTTACCATTAAGTCCCAAAATGCTATGGTTATCCATAGCGCTGCTCCATTGCTGGCAACCAAAATAAGATGTTCCATCAAATGGATTTGTTTTTTTTATCCAAACTGAGAATCTATAAGATTTGCTATTATCTATAGTGTGGTAGCTTGAATTCCATCCACCATCGGCATCATTATTTATATCTGGAATAGCTTTCCATAAAATAACTTCTTCACCAATATGATTAAGACCTAGTTCTCTGACATTTTCCGAGTCTGAACCATTGACAGAAAAGCCGGAAACACTTCCGTTTCCAACAGTCCAGGAAGAGGTATTCAAAAGATTTTGAGAGTGACATAACGGATATAGCCATAAGTACAGCAATATAAAAATGCCAACTTGTTTTTGTAGAATCATAAAATAAGTTTTTGAATTAAATTTTTAAAGAGTCTCTATACTCTCTACCTTTGGAGGTTTAAGAGTATATCAACCTCGTAATTAAAAATTACGGTAAAACCGCACTTTCGACCAAATGTTAAAAAATTTAACATTTGGATAGTTTGCTGCTTGAAGATTTTCTTCGATGTGCAAAATTTTAAAAACATATTACGGACTATAGAATAGTTGATAGAATTTAATACCCCTAGTTCTTATTTTACTAACATTATGAGACAAATCAATCACTCGTTTTTTAGCCATATCATTCTATTAGTCCAAAGTGATTCGTCAAAAAACAGATGACAGTACAAGCACCAAAACCTAGCACTAAACTCACAACAAAAACCACAACAGCCCAATTAGGATAAATCCTAGCCTCCTTTATTTTATTATCAAAGTGATCTTGAAACCGCTCTAGCGAATTTAAGTGCGATGCCATTTGTTGCTGATGAGTTTCGACGCCTGCTTTATATTCAGTCAAATCCATCTTGATTTTCGTATCCCTTAACTGGGCGTTAATTTTCTCCATCTTTTCTACGGCACTTTTAAAGTCATTGATCTCATTGACCAATAATGCGGTGAGTTCTTCAAGTTTTGTCATGATCCATGTTTTTAGTAAGAGTGTCCATGTTGAATTGTTTTTTTGATAATGAACTTGGTCAGCTTTAAAGCTAATTGTGGCGCCAAACCTACTGTTTTGCCTGCAAGCGTTAATCCTACAGTATTATTCTGTAAAATCTTTGAACCTTCAAGGCCGACCATCTGTTTGCCTATATTTCCAATGGACATACCACGATGAACTTCACTGCCCTTTAGATTATGTCCAT
>JBBRRF010000104.1:0-5885 GCA_038200885.1 Candidatus Nitrosocosmicus sp. | reverse complement strand
TCTTTAGAAACAGGTTGAGAAAGTACGATAGGGTTTCAGACATAGTATCAGGACTGGTAAACTACAGGATAATGAATGCCTCTTAGTTACGGCGATAGACAAGATGACTAGAAGACATGACTAGCCTGTGCTAATTACGCAAGAGATCTAAAGTATATAATATTACTTTTTCTGGTTTATAGTCTTCAACAAACCTCGTTAATTCATCGAAATTATATGAACTAAAATATTCCGCTTCTTTGTCAAGGGAAGGCATAGTGTGAAACACTTTCGAATCAATTGACTCAGTGGACTCTTGTGCGGTAATCACAACAGTGTTTCCCTTCATTTCTCTTTCAACTTAATGGAGAGGGGGTGTATCAATTAAAGAGCCAACTATTAATATATTGAAAAAGAATATTTATCCATATCTATTTTCAGGAAATAGATATCCTAGTCTGAAGTACTGGTCATGTCATCTAATTGGTTTAACAAACTGTAAACTATACCTAATTCTGTCTTTCTTACAAATATCCACGAATTTAAATCTAGCCAAATATATTAACATTGAAAAACAGAATAAAAAAGAGGAAGCCGACGGTTATTCTGTCGTAACGATAAGTAGCATAATAATCTATTTATCCTATTTGGTAATTAGCATATACATGACAGACCAACATGTAACCAAAATTAGTGAGATAATGACTAAAAAAATAGAAACTGTTGGATCCACGTCTACCGCTCAAGATGCCGCTATAAAGATGAAAGAAAAACAAGTTAGTTCAATAGTGGTAATAGATGACAAAGATGGTAATCCTCAAGGAATTATTACTGAGCGTGATTTAGCGATAAAAGTATCTGTTAGCGATAAGAGTAGCAAGGAAATACCATCTAACCAGGTAATGTCATCTCCTCTTATTACTATCAGTGCAGATTCTTCACCATCCGAAGCAGCGAGTCTAATGATAAAAAATAAAGTTAGACATTTGCTCGTTGTCGCAACAGACAATAATCAAAATACAAACAATGGGGTAGGTGAAGAAAGAGGCTCAATAAAACCAATAGGAATAATCACTCCTATGGACTTTACAAGGTTTGAGGTCATCGCTACTTCAGACCAAGATAAAGATAACAATATCAGTAGAATTTTAGACTATTATAGAGGCGATTTTGATTTTTTCCCATAACATGATTTTGAAAATACCTAGTCATCCACATTCTATCCCTGTTCATCAAAATCCCAATATTTATTTTGTAGGTCTATAAAATTTGCTTCTGCTTTTAGAGAAGATATTTTCTCCATGTTACGATCATTAGTTGTAAATCACATAATATAGTTTTTCTGCTCTTATATCATTTAGATTATTTGGATGATTATTTTTGATATTTGTTGTTTATTTAGAAGTATTCTTCTTTTTAACGACTTGATTTAAATAATTCAATAAATAGTCATCCAGTGAAGATAATAATCATTATTGCAAAGAGAAAATGGATCATTTTGATTTGTAATTTAGATCTGTTTAAGTGTTGCATCAAAGCGCATTCCTGTTTCTATTTTTAATTTCTTATTTTCTTCTAATGGCTTGGTTGCTTTCTTTATATTCTTCTTCTTTTCTTCGTTTTTTGCTAAATAGATATTACAGGTTTTCTGCCTCCATTTTTTCTTCTGTTTCTTATGCCATCTAGACCATATTTTCTATAATTGTTGATCCAGTCATACACATTACGGTAATTGACACCAGTATCCTTGGCTATGGTTCTATATGACACCCCTTCCATCTTTTGTTTAACCGCCCATGCCATTCTGTATTCCTCTTTATCACGGGTAATTTTAATGAACAAAAGCAGTTATCTTTTCTGTATCCTAGATAATTCTAGTCTGAGTGGATGATATGACACATAATATAGGGGGCTCTGTAAAGTTAAGATCTAACGTTGTTGTTATGATGATACGCATACACATTAATCCATTGTTTGATATGCTCTAGTTTGCAGTTTTGTTTTCGACAAGGAAAATAGTCATCGAAACATTCGGTCCTATCCTTTATGTACTGCATAGTTCTTTCAATCAAACTTTTTTCCAGAGAGGAATGAATATGGTGATCTATTTTGAGAAACTCGCAGGCTTGTGGATACCAGGTTCCATCGTCAGTAGAAACAGGATATTTTCCATAATCTTTGACCAACCCTGATAAGAAGCGTTCTGCTACGAACATGTTCCTTTCCTTTGATATGGTTAGTGCGACAATTTGTCTGTTTTCAGACTCAATAGCAACCCAGAGCCAGATGTATTCGGATCCAACCTTTATCATAGTTTCATCAACTATGTATTCGTCAATTTTCTTTCTTTTAGATCGTAGTTCTTCTGGCTGATATCTTTGTGTCCAATCTCTTATTGCTGTATGACTTCTTAACAAACCTGGATAATGCTTTTGATATATTTCTTAACGAAAGACCAAGAAAATAAAGATGAATAGCATAAACTATGTCTTCTAATCTGTCTATTTCTTGTTTGATAAAACATACATGATAAATGGTGCGGAAAGCTAATCTTTTTCGTTAACTTTACAGAGCCATATAGGTTGTGTTACAAAGCTAAATTCATTTCCATAATTGCAGTGGATGAATATAGAATGCTGATGAGGGATTAGGCACTTAACTTATTATTTTATAAATATCCTCAAACTGTTGGACCGAAAGACCTGTAAATGATTTGAACAGCAACGGTTTTTTGGATAACCTATCATAGGATAGCAAAGTACAGGTTTGTATGAGACTGAAGGAAATAAAGCTGTTTTGGTCTAATTACGCAAGAGATCTACTTTGAACATAGTCCAATCGTGGTTTTCTACGGCAGAAATAAAGATTTTCATGTAGGCAGAACCATTTAATTCAATGGTGTGACTTAAAGTTTATATAACCATGAAAGAGAACGAGTTGGGATAAACGGAATGACCTCGGTAGAAGTTCATGAAATGTTTAAAACAACTTACTGTGATACATTAAAGCAAGATATATCTTGATCAAGATTCGCTTGTTCTTTTCCGTCTCCTTTCTAAATACGCATGTAAAACTAAAATTACTAAAATAATAATAAAAGGCAATACCATCATATCAATAAAAAAATCCAGAGGAAGCCTGCATGCTAAAGATGACACAATTATTATTGAAGCAACAAACATAACTGCAAACCCAATTGATGCTGCTATAATCGCCTCAAAACTGCGGTACATAAGAGATAATATGGATGATAAAGAGAAAAAAAGAATTATTATACCGCCAATCATAACTATTACAATCTGAGCATGCTCTGTCAATATGTTGAAACCAAATGTGCATTTTTTAATGTCGAGTGAAAAAATTGTTGAAACAGGTACCTGTGTTGCTATAGCAAAGAAAATAAATACAGAACCTATAATTACCCCATTAATCGCTAGTAATTGATAATTTATAACGGGTTTTTCTGCTTGATTATGATTTCGAAATGGCAATTTATTTATTACACTTTTCTAAGTAAATGATCCAGTTATCAAAAGTCTCACAATTGTCTATGATCGTGATCTTAACCATTCTCCTACCTTTGGCCATACCTCTTTATGGGCACGTTGTCCTATTATCAAGCCAACATGTCCAGATGGAAATTCAATCACACTTTTATCACTACTTCCAACTGCATTCATTAAAGCAGCACTCGAGCGTGGGGCCACCAAATCATCTCTTTGTGCCATTACATTTAGAAAAGGCATGTTGATATTTTTTAGGTCGACTATTTTATCATCCACCTTCATCTGATTTTTTATAAGTAAATTCTGTTGGTAACAATACTTTATAAATTCTCTATAAATTTCGCCTATTACAGGACGGCTGTCATTTAACCACATTTCTGTTGCAAAGAATTCAAACATAGATTCTAAGCCACGAGGTTGTTCAAAAAAGTGAGGATATTTACTGATATTTTCAACAGGGTTCCTTAGTGCAAAAGCTGAATTAAACAATATAGAGGGTGCATTTCCGAATGTATCCAAAAGAGCATCCACATCCATCCTTTTGGACCAAACACTTAACAAAGTATCATCAAGACTAAAGTCTCCTGGAGTAGCAACAGTTACCACATTCTTCACCTTCTCTGGGTGAAGTGCTGCATATAAAAGTACAAGATCTCCACCCCAACAATAACCAAATAATGAGATCTTGTCAGAGTTGGTTGTCTTTCTTATTAAATCAACAGATTTGTCCATATATTTATTAATAAAGTGACCAATGGTTAGATCTTTATCATATACAGAGGGTGTTCCCCAATCTGTAGAATAAATATTAAATCCTTGTTTAAGTAAATTATTAATTACACTTATTTCAGGCAGTAAATCCAGAAGATAGTGTCTGTTTATGAATGCATATACCACTAAAACCGGAGTTTTTACTGTTGGAGTAGCAACAATGCTATTTACATTATTAAGTGTATTATCATAACGAAATAAAGAATATTTCTCCAAACTACAAATTTTATGCGAAGATGTTCTCCACAAAGTATCTCTTATCGGTTCTATAAAATTATTATTCCACGTTGCAAATAAATTAGCAAAATTTTGATATACCTGACCGAAACCTGTAATCCTTACCAAATCTGAATAATTAGAAACTATATCTGAAAAGTTGTCAACAAAATCTGCTTCTCTGAATCTTGAATTAAAGATATTATGAAGTTTATGTCTTACAATTTTTTCAAATTCCGGTAGGTCTTTAACAATGTTTTTATCTTCGATAATTGTTTTTATGTATTCTGAATATGTTTCTGAGAATATATTAAGCATCTTTTCATTGAATCTTGATGAACTTGTTAGTGATTTATAAAAAGTATCTTGAAAGTTTATCATATCATTTCTGTTAAAAAGAAATAATGTCATATACCACCCATATGAAATACATACTATTTCAATATTAGTTGTTCATATTTGGATAATGAAGAGAAATCAAAATTTGAGATAACACATTACTTTATCTTTAATAATGACAATTGAGTAAAGACAACCTTGACAAATGATTCCCAAACAAATCCATTCTTTTCTCCCAAGTCAATTGCAATTATCGGTGCATCTGAAAAACTTGGTGTAGGGGAAACCATTTTTTCTAACATTATTAACGGTTATACCGGAAAAGTATATCCTATCACGCTAACGCATTCAACGGTTTTTGGTATCAAGGCGTACAAGAGTGTTCTTGATGTCCCAGATGATATTGATCTTGCCGTGGTTATAACTCCAAATAGAATTGTTCCATCAATTATGGAAGAAGTTGGAAAGAAAAAGATTGGTGGTGTAATAATTATTTCGGCAGGCTTTAAAGAGGCTGGAGAGCAAGGTGTAAAACTAGAGAAAGAAATTCAAGCCATTGGTAAAAAATATGGTACCAGAATCATCGGTCCGAATTGTCTTGGAGTTATGAGTCTATCTAAAAACAATATAATAAATGCGACTTTTTTAAAAGTTACTCCACAATATGGCAATATTGCATTGGTTTCGCAAAGCGGTGCAATTTGTGCTGCTACAGTTGAGGATGCCATATCTCAAGGAATAGGATTTTCAAAAGTGGTAAGTATGGGAAACAAGGTAGACATGGATGAAAGCGATATTCTTGAATTATTGGGAGATGATCCAGAGACTAAAGTCATCATGATGTATCTTGAGGATATTCATGATGGAAGGAGATTTCTTGAAATTGCCAAAAAGATAACAAAGAAACACAAAAAACCAATCATAGCATTAAAGGCGGGTAGATCAGCTGCTGGCGCAAAAGCGGCCATGTCGCATACAGGAGCATTGATGGGTTCAGATGACACATATGACGCCCTTTTTACTCAATCAGGAGTGATTAGGGTAGATACTTTGCCAGATTTATTTGATATCTCC
>JBBRRF010000103.1:0-6044 GCA_038200885.1 Candidatus Nitrosocosmicus sp. | reverse complement strand
GGAATTGGTTCAGTCAGGATCTCGCTCTCGTACGGAGCATGTACTTTTCGAACCTATAGCCAACATACAACATTGTATGATACTACAAGATTTTCATATCGTCAGGATAATGAATGATGTGTTCAGGAATAGATTGAGAAAGTATGATAGGGTTTCAGATATAGTATCAGGACTGATAAACTACAGAATAGTTAATCTCTGTTAGTTCCAAAACGGAGATGGATAAAACATATGGTTAACCACTGCTAATTACGCAAGAGATCTAATATTAAATATAAAGCGCATAAATACACTGTGTAACTATATGTATAATACAAAAAATAAATTTATAGTGATTCTAGGCAACAAATTATATTGTTAATTTTAATTACTATGAACCCTACTGCTTTAATTTATAAGGCAACAATAGATTTTATTTATAAAGAAAAGAGATGAATAATAAAAATTGCCACGATCTAACATTTTGATCCTTTCCTTTTAAGATGCGCGGATTTATGATGATGTTTGATATTCTTTCAATCTGTTTTGGTTTAAATGGTAGCGGGGAGGTAAACCTAGCGGCAAAATAATGATTACAGACATAGCCCTGGATTCGGATAAGGCTAAAGAATGTAACTATAAATAAAAACCACTTGGTTAATACCATATTGAGAGTTCCTTCTTTCAGAACTGGGGGTGATGAGGAGAAGCGTGAGGATGGGTAATATCAAAATTTAATATTGATTTGGAGATGCCATTTAAATACATACGGAGTTCCACCATCCGAACCCTGGCATTTATACAATATTAGTTGATTGTCTAGGTAATTTACTAATAAATTATCTGGCCTAAAGACCTATTTGGTTCATGGAAAATCAAATACATCTTTCCAGTATCAATGTTGATTCAAACAAGAAAATTGGCTTAATCAACTCCAACTTCCAGCTGTTACTACTGGTCTCTAGTAGAGTACTTAATGTTTATTATGAAAGTATGAATTCAATTTAACATTACACTGATCAGATATCAAAAAATCATGAATAGTGAGATATAATTCTTATATCCCAAAATGATAAATACTATTGCACGATGGATTCTCATAAATATCATATTTGCAGAGACTGCGGTCACCTGAGGATTTCTCACAAATACATTTCAAAACAATCAAAAGACCACCATTGCTACTTATGTTCATGTACAAGATTCTTTGGCTACGGCAAAGATTAAGTATTTGCCTTTCGTTCATTTTAAAAAGAATGCTTTACTGATCGACATTTTGGACCAGTTTAGACCAATCAAAGAAAACATACCTCCACAATTATTTTGGGATAATCCGAATGAAGTGAAATGCGAGTTGGCAAATACTAAAAAATTAATGAATAGCCTTGGAATTAAAGGTCAGGAGTAGTTAGACCAATAGAATGGTTAGCTAATTGAGATATAGGGTGAGCAACAATCAGAACAATAGATGAAAAAATAAAGAATCATGATACCTATTTTCAGTACCAAATAACTGCTAATTATTTATTCAAAATCAAACATGTCGCCGAAAAAACCTTTCCTCGTGTGTTTCTTTTGATGGTAATAATAATCGTCATCATCATGATTTTTCCCATGGTGATATTTTTGATAATGGTCGTCTTCATATTGATTCTGCATATTGGCAACTTTGTCCAACTCTCCTCTATCAAGCCAAACTCCGCGACATCGTGGGCAGTGATCAATCTCAACCCCATATTTGTTGCTTAACAGTTATGTAAACCCAAAGTTACTTTCTCCATGTAAATAATTGTGCTTGTTTTGCCTGAATGTTTTTTGTTGTAATCACAGGTCCAATCAGATACTACCTTACCGATGTATCGTTCATTTAGAAAGGTGGAATTGTTTATTACCTGTTTGTGCATCCACAACCACCTTACCTCAATGAGGTTTAGTTCAGGAGACCTTGTTGGAAGAAATACTAATTGTATCCTTGGATGGCATTTTACTAGTGTTTCTTTTCCTTTTGATTTATTGTCTTTGAATCTCATACGAAAACCCAAATCAGTGTGGATATCGATAGAGAATCGATTAGGTAATTAACAATATCTGAAGATACACGTGTCGGCTGAAGATTTCAATAACTATTTTCAAATTAGATCTATGCATTTATGTAATCAAATGTAACAGACTTGATGGCAAAGATTGCTGTAATCATCGGATCTGTAGGAAGTGATAGACAGGGATTAAAAGTGGCAAGATTGATGGAGAAAAACTTGTTAAACAGGAATCATACCGTATTTTTCATCGATCCTCTAGAATTGAAATTACCTTTGTTGGATAGAATGTATAAGGAAATGTCTCATCCATCGGAAATGCTCCAATCATTAAGAAATCAAATTAAGGAGGCAGATCGATATCTTTCAATTACTCCGGAATACAATAGAAGTACGTCAAGTGCCATGAAAAATACACTGGATTATTTTTTAGAGGAATATTATTTCAAACCATCCGCAATTGTTTCATACTCTCAGGGATCTTTTGGAGGAATCAATACAACTCAACAACTTCGACTAGTGTTTGCTGAATTAGGTGCGCCGTCTATTCCATCTTCCTTCTCAATCCCTCGTGTACACACGGCATTTAGTATTGATGGGAAATTGCTCGATGAATCATATGATAAACGAGTAGTCAGATTCATTGAGGAATTTGAGTGGTATATCGAAGCTCTTGAGAAGCAACGAAAAATAGGTGTCCCATATTAGAGAAGGCTCTCTGAGCCTGTCTTTTGGCAATAAAGTTCAATTTTTTCAAATACATTTACTTTTATCCATGAAATTAATATTTCTAATATGATCATTCTATTGTGACCTCAAGTCAAGAATTATTAGCAATGCATTTCCTGTTTCTCCATTACAACTGGAATACCCAATCTGCACCAATCCTCAGGTTATTGTTTAAGCGATGATCATAGCTGATTAGGGTCCCTGCAAACCATCCAAAAGCCGATAGTACTTCAAATAGCAAAGTATTCTTAAGAGTAGCAATAGAAAAATACCAAAAATTCTTACAGTATATAGATGAAAAATTCTAATATTATTTGCAATAATATACTTCAATATGAGAGCATTATTAAGAATAGTTGTTATATTTTCAATTTTGAGTGTGTCTACATTATTTACGACGCTCCACAATAATGGAGCGGCATACGCAATTTGTAGCGAATTAGGTGATCCAAATATTTCATGTCATGAACAGTATAATAGTCGCTCTAATACCGCAACCTCTACCTCTTTAACTACTACTGAGGATGAATCTGATCCTATGCTCTGCACGGACTTGAAGTGTAATTTAGGGGAAGAATATCTATTAGATCCAAAAACTGATGTAATGGATGACCATTTAGATCTATTGGATTATTAATACATCATCTGATCGGTTTATGAATGTAAGAATACTTAAAGAAAGTCAGTGACAATAAATTTTTCCATCTCTTTTATTTAAGAAGAGAAATAGTAACTAATTATAAAAGTAACATGAATTGACCTTGATCACAATCAAAAATTGCAAATATTCGTGCGATAAATTGGGCATTCTATACTTGAATCATACCATCTTCTGGTTAGTTATTTTTTATCTCCTTGGGTTTGAAAAAAATTCATTAAAAATAATATCTAATCTTTTTGCTGATTCTAACAAGTTTGAAACATTTTGAATGACTTCTTGTTTAGAATCAATTTATTTTGGATCAATCGAGATTATTTTCTCCAACAAGACCAATTTATCTCTAATTGCGATAGATTGGTGTTGGGGAAATATCGCCGTATTCATTTTATCATTGAATGTTAGTTTTTCCTTCGGCTCGAGATTCTCAAAAATCTTTAATTGTTGTTCAGATACGTGTAATCTGGTCCGCAGCACGAAACGTGTCTCGATACCAGCGGAGGAAAGTATTTCAAGAATGTGTTCATGATCTGACTGGAGAGAGCTTTGGCATAAAAATCTGACGTAACAACTGTAATCTTTTCCTCGCTGATCACAAAATTAGAGTCTCTCAACCATCGGGTAATATCGTTAAAGATAAACTCTCTATTATCGTCAGTCATTTTCATAAATATATTTATGAAATATTTAATCTAATTGTTTTAGTAGAATAATGTTGTTGTGATTATAGTTGGGATCACATGAATTAGCAAAGAAAATAGTACGATTATTCCCTAATACATTTGCTTAAATATCGCGAATTTGTAATTTGATTCTATGAAAAAATGATTCATGCTAGGCTATTGATTGCTATATCTATGATTTTTACAATAAGTTTATTCAGCTATTTAGCACCAAAGTTTATTGATATCGCTAATGCACAAGGAAGTGATACTCGGTATAGTACGGTTTTATCAGGCGAAGCCCCGCCCGTGGATACCTAAGTAGTAGGAATTGCTGATTTCGCGCCATCTGAAAATAGTGTATGATATACTATTAATGCTATTGGAATAGAAGGAGCTACAGCAGGTCACATTCATTACGGCATCGAAGCGGAAAAAAGATCAGTTATTGTTACTCTATTTAAGGACTACACTTCTCAATACCAAGTATCTGAGAGTGGGGGGTATTGCAGCAATAATCTTACTGGGCCACGCGTAGATACGCAATTCTCAGATCTTATAGATGAATTTGATGAAGACAATGCCTGTGCAATTATCCCTACAGGGCAATATCCTAATGGTGAAATCAGAGGACAGATAATTAACTTATTTCAAATGAATACTGAAGAATAATAACTGGGCCTACCCATATTTTTTTATCCAAATCCATTGATAGGTACTCTATTTCTTCCTTTCTAGATAAATCACTGAGCATCAATATTCTTTAAAACCTATGATTTGGATAAGAGAATATCAACCAATAAATTCAAAAATAAATTTGGCTATGTGTTAATTTCTTACTTCAGGTGAAATCAAATCCAAACTTAGTCAGATTGAAGTTAAAAATTTCCAGAAATCCCCATGGTTAGAAACCAATTCCTTCAAATATTCGAAAAGGGGAATTTGGTTCTAACATATAGCCTCAAATATGATTCAAAGGAATAATTCAATATGAAGGAACACATTAGAATTAATTTAATAAAAATCAGCCGGTTTTTATATATTTAGTATTGCTAGATGTCCGTATAAATCCAAAACTCATCTCCAGTTGGGAGGTGTATCGGAGATCGATTAAGTCTGGCAGGAACATATAACTGGTTTTATCATATAGAAAAATCTAATCAAACTTAAATATATATATAAATTGCAAAATCAATTATGATAAAAAAGCTTGGTATTATTTTTGCAGGACTATTGGTAGTATTATTATTATCAAACATCAATTATAATGCAAACATCCAAGTATTAGCACAGCAAAATACTCCCGCAAGTACAACAAACACTTCTGTTCCCATTGCTTCTGACACAGTATCAAATACTACAAAGCTTTCAGGCGGAGTAAAGATAATTTCCCCAGATAAAGGAGATCTAGTCCCGTTAAATTCAAACAATTCACTAGTAATTAAAGGAGTTTCAAAGGATAATGTAACATCAGATTGCGATGTGTCTATTATAATAAATAATGTAAAACCCTATCAGAATGTTAATCCTACAGGTATTCAAGGAGACAACGATTATTCTAACTGGCAATACACAGTATCAAACAATTATACAAACATCAATGAAGGAAACAACAAAATAACATCTAAAATCCTTTGTTTAGATGGACCTCAAACATTACAAGCATATTACTCTGTAAATATTACAGCTACTAACTTTACACTATCACAGTTATCTAGCTATAACATGATGTTAGAGTCTTCAAATTCAACAAATAGTGGTAATATGAGTCAGGCATCAGGTGGATTACAACCTTTTGCACAAATTCAACAATTCAATCAAGATACAGGAAATGGTCCAATCTGTTGTAAGACAACTGCAAGCAGTTCTCCCGGATCAGGAATTGGGGGCTCAAGCAGTAGCAGTAGCAATGACGATAATGATGATTCAAGCAGTAGTAGCAGTAGCAGTAGCAGTAAGAACAACAATGACGATAATGAT
>JBBRRF010000102.1:0-6088 GCA_038200885.1 Candidatus Nitrosocosmicus sp. | reverse complement strand
TGCTACCTGAGCTGCAATCCTACCGTGGTATACAACGTTAAGTACAAGTAGCATTCTTTCCTTTACCTTGACGTCCTTTTCCATTCTATAAGATCTTTCAAATAATATTTTGTTGACCAGTATCAAAGATTATACACGGTGAAATTACAGTATCTTAGCTATAAACCTTGTTTTTATACTTACGTTAATTGGTATACCGAAAGTTTGAATTGGAATCATAGACCCCATCAGATAAAGTGGATTTTATTTTAGCCGTGCTAGGTTCAACAGAATCACCCAAAACACGGTTGACCAGTTTCCTTAGCATTTTGTCGTCATGTACCTTTTCATCTGTTACCTCTAGAGCAAGGATTTCTTTGGTCTACATGTTTACAGCAATATGGATTTTGAGATATCCTTTTTTATTTTGTTTATTCCACTTTTCAGTCCTCCACTGACCCCTGTTTGTTACCTTGATACCTGTGTTATCTACTGAGATTATGATGTCTTCATCATTTGTCCTGCCTCTTTTAATATCGATGTTTAACTTGTTGATTCTTTTACAGATATGACCATAACTTGGTTTAGCAGGTAAAATTTTTCCTGTAGCCTTGATTATCCGCTCTTTTTGTCTGTAAGGCAGATGAAATGAGTAACGGATGTATCCGATAACTAAGATGAATGAATTAGGAAATACAAATGGCTTACCCATTTTGTTTTCATTCATCTTTTCCAGTTCATAACCCCATATATCAAGAAAAACATATGAGAAGAGGATGTCACCACGTCTAACCAACGAGCGGTTATAGGAAGGCCAGTCAATCACGGAAAAGAATATTCAAATCTAAGCTAAATAGGTTGAGCTAGGCGACAAAGCAATGATTTTTACTAATTGGGTTAAATCTTACCAATCAATCGACTGTTTAGTTCTACGATCTAATGTTGTTTGATATACACGTCATGTCTTCCAATATCTCCACTATAAAAAATAATATATTTTATTTTATATAACATTAGGTAATTGGATTCATTTTTAGTATACGTGCCCATAATTTCTCTTGTAATAGTAGCTGGACTTTTTGTCGTAGCGATAGTGAATTTTTCAATTGTACGAAAAAATATGCAGAATCAAAGTGAGCAGCAGATAAAAAATCTGAAAATACAAAGTGAGCAGCAGATATATTCTAGAATAATGGATGTTAGGCTTAAGCTTGAAAGCACCGAGACATTTACCAATATGGCTAAGGAAAGTCCTGTTTTCGCAGGGAGGTTCACAGTGGTGGATAGCCCCGATGAGTACTATATCATAGTGGCATTTTTGGACTTGTTTGAATTCTTATTTGCGCTCAATAAGAGAGACATGATAGATACCGCCATTTGGTCTCGCTGGAGAAGCCTTATGGAAACAATAATGACCATACCAAAGTTTAAGAAGGTTTGGGAGAAGACGAAGCATATTCATGCCTCTGAATTCAGAAATTTCATTGATTCTATAACTGAATAAACTGATTCAGGACAATCAAGGGAGAATGGCCATTACTAGGACAATTAAGTGAGACTGGGTCATAATTGCTAGGCAAATAAATGAATGTATAATTAGAAAAATAATGACAGATATCAGATTTTCTTTGGTATTTGTAAACTTTATTTACACTAATAATGGCGATAAAGATTTAGATAAAAAGGAATGATTCAAAAAATAAGACGGGAATAAGCATTATAAATATTAGATAATTTTTTATTACTCAAAACACTTTTTACTTTAGAACCCATAACTTTGTTTGAAACTTATGAGAAAGCATAAAAGTTATCTAGTTTTTATCATTTTTTCTTTTCTTATTCTTTTTTCTTCAAATTTGATTCCTAGATTGTCTTATGGCGCATATGCAAAAGCACCTTTATCACCGGCAGGACCTACAATTAATGATGATAATTTAACTGTAGAAAAAATAGTAGATACATTAGAATTTCCCACCAGCATGGCATTTTTAGGCTCTGATGATATTTTAGTTACTGAAAAAACCACTGGTAAGGTAATGAGAATTATAGATGGATTAATGATGCCCATGCCCATTATTGATATTCCCGTAGCGACAAGCATAGAGAGAGGTCTTTTAGGAATTGCCATATCTAAAAACTTTGATGGAAAGACCTATGTTTTTCTTTCCCATACTGAATCAGGTAATAGTATGGATAGTAGCGACGTTGAAAGTTTAGTTGATCCATTAGGAAATAGGTTATATCGTTACGAATTTGCCGACGGTCGATTAATAAACCCGGTTCTCTTATTAGATTTAAACGCCGTTCCTGTCAATGGGCGAGCAGAGCATAATGGTGGCAAAATTCGTATCGGTCCAGACAACAATGTTTACTTTATGACGGGTGAAGGAGGAGCTCATAGAACTCAGGCGCAGAATGTGCTTGATGGTCCTCCACCAAATGGTCTTGGAGGTGTACTTAGAGTTACCCAGGATGGAGATATGGTGGACACTGTAAATTCCATATTTGGTAAAGAATTACCTTTAGGTGTTTACTATGCCATAGGAATTAGAAATAGTTTTGGCATGGATTTTGATCCTTTAACCGGCAATCTATGGGATACTGAAAATGGACCTGACACCGGTGATGAAATAAATTTGGTTTTTCCCGGGTTTAATAGTGGCTGGCATCAAGTTCAAGGATTTATAGATGATGATTTACTAGAAAACGGCGCCTCAGAAAGTGATCTGGTTTACTTTGGAAAAAGTCAATACGCAGACCCAAAGTTTGTTTGGGAAACTACAATCGGAATAACTGCCCTTAAATTCCTGAATTCAGAAAATCTGGGTACAAAATATGCAAATAATATGTTTGTAGGGGATATAAACAACGGGTTGCTTTATAGGTTTACTCTAAATGAACAACGAGATGATATCCTCGTAGATAATACATACATTGGCGATATAAAAAAATTACAAGATAATGAAATAGATGATCCTAAAGAAAATCAACCATTAATATTTGGACAAGGTTTTGGGGGGATAACTGATATTGAAGTAGGACCTGATGGTTACCTGTACGTCCTAAGTTACACTGGCTCGCTTTACCGGATATTACCAACATCTGATAGTACGGTTCCAAAAAATCAACCAATCTTGCCGCCTCAAAATAAAACCTCGGGAATTCAATCTATCCAGGCAGTTATTTTAGGAATAGATGGCGACGATTCATATTCACCAGAACCAATTGAGATTAATGTAGGTCAAACTGTAACGTGGTATAACGGCGATACCATATCTCATACAGTAACTTCAGGACAGGATGGAGAAGAAGATGAAGGCAGTCTATTTGATTCTGATGCCATAATACCAAATCAATCCTATAGCGTTACCTTTAATGAGCCTGGAGATTTTGATTACTATTGTATTTATCATCCTTCAATGGTTGGAGAGGTTAAAGTAGAATAGATGATGGTTTATCGCCTTTATCGCTTGTATTAAAAAAGGTAAAGTGTGAATATGGCTCTGTTCACTTAACGATAGGTCTATAGTTTGAAGGCATTGCATTTCCTTCATGATTACAAGAAACAGAACACCTTTACAATAAACAGTTTTCTGAATATATTGCCCCACCATGAGTCTGTTTTTTCTACGAACCATCTTCCAGCAAAATGTCTTTTTCTATTATAGAAAGGATGTGTTTTAGCCTTGATATCTCTCTTCTCCCCATTTTACTTTCAAACTGCGAATGTTTCTGTATTGTTCAAATCAAACGTGTTAGCATGTGACGCTTTATTTAATTAACACCTACTAATAGGAGAGTACGAAAAAAATGAGCACATATAAAAAACTAAAAGATATTTATTCTTTTTTAAATACAACAAACATAGATTTTAAATCAGAGGACCCATTCATATCATTTTAACTTCTAAAATATACTATAATCTTTGGAGAATTCTTAATACTCTAATTAATTTATCATAAGGAATATGAATAATTTAACAAATACCTTTGATTTTATAGTTATAGGTTCTGGTTCAGGTTTAGATGTTGCAAGTGCTGCTGCAGAACTTGGTCTTAAAGTAGCAATAATAGAAAAAGGCAAAATGGGTGGTACTTGTCTTAACAGAGGGTGTATACCGTCAAAGCTTCTTATACATAGTGCAGATATAATTGAAACAATAAAAAAAGCAAATATTTTTGGAATAAATGTTAAAGGATTTTCTATTGATTTTAATAAAATAATAGAAAGGGTAAATGAAATTACAGATTCAGATTCAGATAACATAAAAAATGCGTTGACAGATTCAGTAAATCCCAAACTGTTTGCTGGAGAATGTAGATTTGTTGGAGATAAAAGAATTGCAATTAGAACAGACAAAGAAGAAAAAGAACAGATAATAACCGCAGAAAAAATTCTAATTGCAGCAGGCAGTAAACCACGCATACCAGAAATAAAAGGTCTTACAGAATCTGGTTATATTACTAGTGATGAAGCATTACGTCTCAAAAAGCAACCCCGTAAACTGATCATCATAGGAGGAGGATACATAGCATGTGAGCTGGCACACTTTTTCGGGAGTCTTGGCACGGAGATACATATAATTCAGCGTAATAATGTATTAATACCAAGCGAAGATGAGGAGATTTCTCAAAAGTTCACAGAAATCTTTTCAAAAAAATATAATGTGTATCTAGGATATACAGCGGAAGCCGTATCAAATAATAATGGTAATAATGAGAGTAATGATACTAAAAGATCATTCAAAGTAGTAGCAAAAAATTCATCAGGAAAGAGAATTGAAATCGATTCTGATCAAATACTACTTTCTGTAGGAAGGGTACCTAATACATCCAAGCTGAATTTGGATGAAACTGGAGTAAAGGTTAATGAAAGCGGTTTCATCAACGTAGATGAATATCTGGAGACCAATGTGAAAGGAATTTTTGCATTAGGTGACGTGGTAGGAAGATATCAATTTAAACATAGTGCTAATCTTGAAGCACAGTACGCTTTTAACAATATTCTTCATACTGACAATAAAAACCCGGTAAACTATACCGCTATGCCTCACGCGATATTTACTTCGCCTCAAATATCAGGAGTAGGATTTACAGAACAGGAATTGAGAAAGATAGGTATTGATCATGTAAAATCTACATATCTATATATTCATACTGGAATGGGTCAAGCAATAGAAGATAAAGAAGGATTTGTTAAATTTCTTGTCGACCCGAAAAATAGAAGCATCTTAGGATGTCATATTATAGGAACTGATTCTTCAATTTTAATCCATGAGGTACTAGTCGCTATGAGAACAGGCAATGGTACAATAGATAGCATTACCAATACGATACACATACACCCAGCACTTTCAGAAGTGGTCGCCCGAACGGCTAGTAGTATTTAAGATAGAGGATGATTTGGGTCATAAATTCACCCTATAATAGTCTACAAAAAACTATGGCGTGTTCTGTGAGTGATTTAGATCATCTATTTTTTCTATATTGGGAGTAGCCGTACAAACATTCTTTAGTTATGACACAGATACAATGTAACACGGTACATTGTACTCTAAACCAAACTTTTTTCCACTTGGGAATGAATGTGGTGTTATAGTCCAAGAAATCTGCAAACCTGAAGGTATCATGTTCCTTCCTTGATCGTTTGTTGATACTTTATATTTTATGTGAACCTTTACTAAACCCGGAAAAAACGCCGGCAAAAAACTCGTTCCTTTCTCTAGTTTTTGATGGTTCAAGGACTTGACTGTTTTGAGACTCGATATCAACCTGGCAAAAGCCAAACGTATTCTCTATAACCGAAATTGATGAGTCTCATAAACAATACTTTTTCAGATCCTCCATATATTATTCAATCCTTGTTGAGGATGATATTTCTGAATCCCGTCATATTTTTTAGATGACAAAATATGTTTTGTTTAATAATGCAAAAGCCTTGCAGTATCTCTTTTCAAGGCCAATCCTGGAAAGCACAAATACAGACAATGTCTTTTATGCTTAGAGCCTATCCCAAAATTCGATAGAAATATAGCTCCTTTCCTATCTTTTTAAACTGTGATCTGTGTCCAGACGAAGGAAGAGAAAGTGAGAAATGATCAAGTTACTAC
>JBBRRF010000101.1:0-6131 GCA_038200885.1 Candidatus Nitrosocosmicus sp. | reverse complement strand
AAGCAGACGAACCTTTGACAGGCGACTGAAAACTGTTTCTGATGATATAATAGAAAGGATATCTACAATAGGAAACCTGTTTGTTTTACGGGATTTGGTCAAACCATACATCCTTGCAGTAGACAGTACCTTACTGAGATCAAAAGGTAAAGTTTGGCATTTGTCATCCATGATGAAAGAAGGAATAATACCTAGATCAGGAATTGACATAGATGTCAGATGGGGTTTTAGTCATACCAAAGGCTGGGTGTTTGGATACAAACTTCACTTGGTGTGTAATACTGATCCTTATTCTATTATTGTGCCTCTGGCAGTAGATGTCACAACAGCCAATATACCTGATAGTCAGGTTTATCCGGATCTGACATCCCCCTCCTCACCACCACCACCACCACCACCATCCGACCTATCTTATGAAATCATAAAAAAAGTACATTTCATGGTAGCAGATCCCGGTTACGACAACCATGAATTGTATGAATCAAGCATCAAAAATGGATTTCAGCTTGTATGTCCTGTACGAAGATACAGGAAAACACCTAAAGAACGACTGAAACTTGTTGATTTCTATCAGTTAGCGCTAGGACAGGTTGTGTATTCTAGGAGATTTATATCCACAGATCCTCTGATGGAGCACACAAAGTCAGTATTTAGAATAGATCCGGTATCAGTAAGAGGATGTGATAAGATACGTAGTATCGTACTGTTAGCAGTGCTTCTGTACCAGATACTTGTTTATCATAATTGTAAGAGCAGAAACAATAATCCTAAAAGAATGATCAAATACATGATAAGATGTTAGTATATTTGTCACTGATGACGATCTTAATGTTAAAATGATTTATGACCCAGTCTCAAATATTTATTTGAAGATGATTTTTTAAGAATGGTTTTAGTTGAAGATCCCTGATCGCGAATCTAATATTATGTGGCGATAAGTAATACCAATCCATTTCGAGAAGAAAAGCACCCCGTCTAATACTTCCCGACCAATTTGCTTTCTAATAATCGTTATGAGAGACGTGAACTATTACAAATTTGTCAAATTACTCAGTTGGTATCCAATTGCTTAGCATGTGTCAACTAATAAAGCATTTTGAATCATACGAACATTATATGATTACAGATAAAGAACAATTGTTCTTTCCAGAAAGAACTAGCATAAATGTGGACGTCTTGACTTCATATATATTACAATCATCCGGGGACTAAAAGAATAGTCAAATAAACGATTCCGATGTCAAAACCATATAAAGATACAAAAGCGAATTTGTAGGATCCGGTCAGGATTCAATAAAATATGAAAACATGGTATTATAGCAAGGCAGAATTTTAGTATATTAGGATAAGAAAATGGATTTTGATCTTTCACCAAAAATGTTAGCTATTTTATTCATAATTGCAGGGGTAGTTTTAGTTTTTATCTTAATGGGTGGATCCTTGCAACAGCTTTTTAGCCCAAGTATTCAAGAGCTTGTAGTAGTCAAGATAAAACAGAATGGTACTTGCATAGTTGAGGCTTCGGACAGTATACCCAGGTCAGTTGAAAACTGTCCTTATTTTCAAGGTCAAAACTTTACAATTTATTACAAGCAAGGATTGCCCAGTATTGAAAGATACCAATAACAGGATCCTGTGAAATCAATTTAGATCTGACAATTTACATAATGGTATCGTTTATTTCACCATTTAAGATACATTCCTATCAAAATATTCTTCCTTATCGCGACAAGAAATAGCCATGGTAAAATACTTGCCACTCGGTCATGTAGGCTTTCCTATTTTGTCGGGCGAATCTCGAATTTAATCGAATGAAATTGTATTCTACCACTAAAATACAGTCATACTAATCGCACTTAGCTTTCTGACACTGCATGGATATAAGTTAAGTGTCATATTTTAGCCAACATCCTGTTCTTCTAAGATGCTTTCTTACAGAATAAAGTATGTTCTCCTCTGTTTCATAACAGTAATTTGCACAAATGTCTTTCTTCAGGTTTCTGTTTACCGTGGTTTCGACAGAGTTTAGAAATGGTGATCTTTTTGGTAGATACACAAACGAAAGCCATTCATACAGACTGTCGTTCCAAATATCCAGTTGTCTTTTTACTTACATGAAATGGTGCGTTGTCAATAACTAAAATGAATCGTTTGATGCTTCTTTTCAACACATATCTTTTGATGTTTTTTAGATGATTTATGAAATCATCGCTATTTCTTGTCTTGTCTTACCTGTATTGAATTTAATTTTGTTTAGCAGATATAGTAGCGTGATGAATGCATTTACCTTATTATTGGTCCCTTTGTGAAGAATCTTTTGCCGCTCCCCTCTTTTCATACAGGTTCTTGTTATATACGGTTGCTGTATGTACAGCCATGTATCATTCTCAAATCCCCGCAGTATCTTTTTTTAAAAGAGCATTGGATACCTTCCTGTATTCGTCTACCTTCTTTTTCTTTTGCTCATAATCATCACCCTTTTGAAGTTCAAGTTTTGGGTGTTTGTACACTATACCAAGGTCGTGAATTATCCTCTACGGTTGCATGCGACTGACATTGATTCCAAGTAAAGAGGAAAGATATGAAGCCAGGAGCCTTATACTCCATGTATTTTTCAGATAGCCAAATGTCCGTGGTGATTTGTTAAGTACGATATCTTTTATCATCTCCTTGTTTTTTGCAGGAGATATTATCGGTTTTCTACCTCCATTTTTTCTTCTGTTTCTTATGCCATCTAGACCATATTTCCTGTAATTATCAATCCAGTCATACGCATTACGATAATTGACACCGATGTCCTTTGTTATGGTCCTGTACGTTACCCCTTCCATCTTTTGTTTAACAGCGTATGCCCTCCTGTATTCTTCTTTATCACGGGTACTTTTCATGAACAAAAGCGGTTCCCTTTTCTGTATCCTAGATAATTCTAGCCTGAGAGGATGATATGACACATAATATAGGGTGTATTACGAAGCTAAATTCATTTCTATAATACATGGGATGAATATAGAATGTTGATGAAGGATTAGAGACTTAACTTATAACCTCTATTCTTAAAATCGTCAATACAAAAGAGAATGAATTAGAATAATGAAATTATTAGTTGTAATTAAGCAAATGTGGAAGTAGAAAGGACAAGTATCGGTTTGCCTCTACCTCTATCCTATAGATTCAGTGAAATGATTTGATTCGGTTGAATTGAATAGGGATGGTAAAAAAATGGAAATATCCCAACATGATCCTATGAATTGAACCAGCCTAGCTTTCTAAAGTATAACACCATAACTCCTGCAGCCAGTGATGAAAGCGATGCGGTCAAAATGAGTGGAAAGTAATCGATAATTTTCCCCCCCTCGTTGACACTACCAGGCATTACGATGTTCATTCCATAAAAAGTCCCCGCTACAGTAATTGGAATTGATAGTGTGAACAATATTGTTAGAAAGCTTAGAATTTTATTCGTTTTTTCCGAATTCAACATATTATCGGTATCTTTGTAAATTTCAATTGTTTCTTTTGATTCATCGAGGGCCTCTAGTACTTTTGATATATGATCATTAATGTCGTCAAAATAATCAATCAGATCTTCTTCCGCTGCGCTGCTTGAAAATCTCTTAACATCTCTGGATGTGATTTCCAACATAATTCGTTTTAACGGTAAGACTATTCTGCGAAGTGTTGTAATTTCTCTCCTGAGGATAGATATTTCCTTAGCATTAGCCACTTTATCATCAAATACTTCATCTTCAATGTCGTCTAAGTTTCCAATAATTTTCATTAATATGTGAAGTAGATTATCAACCAGCGTATCTAAAATTGAATGTAATAGATATCCAGGAGATCCTCCCATAAAATTATTCCTGATCTTATGATCGCCCCTCTTGCAAGTTCTAAATAGTTCAGTTAATGGATAAAGATCGCCCTGAGTAATCGAAATTAAATAATCCTTACCTATAAACAAGGAGAGTTGAGTAAAGTTTGGGGCAGTTCTTCCTTTGAGAGAAGTTGGAAATTGGAGTATGACAAATATATGATCGTCATATCGATCGATTTTAGGGAGTTGATTCTTCGACAAACAATCTTCGATATTCAACTCATGAATAGGAAAATTTTTGGATACTAAATCCATTTTTTCTCGGGTGGGTCCTTCCAAGTATAGCCATGACAGATTTTGATTATTGATTGATTCCAAACCGTTGACATAATCAGGAAAATCCAATTCAAATCGATATACAATAGTCAATTTGGTATATAATGTATTGGAAGATTACTATCACCTTATCAAAGATTAATTTGTATGCTATCACATATTCTCATGCTCAGCAAGCAGTAATGGAAATAGTCAAAACTACTATTTTATCCATCTTCGTTTCGAAAAGACATCAAGGATGTGTTAAATAAATAGAATTTACTATGTTGTAATCATTGTAATTCTCGATTTTGACTCACAGTTTGACTATATCTCTTCGAGTACGCGAAGTTAAGTAATCCAAAAGGATGTTGCTGCTATAAAAGAAGAGTTTGCATTTATCCTGAAATCTGGATCTAGATGTAGATTTTCATCAGGCCTTAGGTCCTGTGAACTTAGGAAAGATCCTATATCTGGATATGCACTATCTCTTCTATGGTTAACAAAAGAAATAGAACGCCTTCATCATGCACTAGCTATGGTTTCTATCGTACTCTATCGGTTTATCTTGTGGCAATACATCAAAAGCATTATCAAATCTATATATGGTTAGTAGAAGTCATGTTGCAATATGGAAATGGATTCAGAAATGCCTTTCTAAAAAATATCATCACAAAGAGGATTTTAGAATTCATGATGAATGAGACCCAACTTAGTACTGGTACAGAACTCGTCTGGCAATGGGTTGCAATAGGCAGACAAGAAAACAAACAGATTCTCGCACTATCAATGTCCAAAGAAAGAAACCCGATTGTAGTAGAGAGATTTATCACAGGTTTGGTAAAGATTCATTGAAGACATTCTGTTTGTACGGATGGAGGTATATGGTATCCGCAAGCTTGCAAATTCCCGAAACTAAAACATCATCTTCTCAATTCCTCTTTTAAGAAAAGCATCTTTGAAAGGACAATGTTGATGATGCCTTTCTATGTATAAAAGAATATTGTAATCTAATCACATCAGACACTGTTTCAATCTGTTCTCAGACATATATAGCAAGAAGGGGCTCCAACTGCTTAAGTTAATAGCATCAGTCCTTTGGTGAGTATAAATTTTATTAATTGAAATGAATAAATTGTAAATAAAATTTGACTCCAACCACTATTAAAGATATTCATATGAATTAGTAAAATATCCAATACATATTGTATCGTAGCAATATAATTTACAAGTATGATCACAAGAAAATTATTACTCGTATCAACAGCGGTATTTCTCGCACTTGCTTTGGTCTTAGTCCCACTAGCAATATCAGATGCTAAACCATAAAAGAGTAACAAAACAGAACAAATAGTAAATCACTCTCAAATATCAAAACAGGACAATCAATTAATTTCTTATAGAAGTTCGGTGTCACTTGAAAATAACTTGAATATTTAAATAAACGACAACAGAGATAGTATGTGCTTTAGCACAAGCAAACAACTAATTCCTTTTTAAGATTATAAAGGTGAAATAAATCTCTTACAAAGTCTAATTACTCAAATCAGAAAGGACGGTAGTTAATATTGAATTAAATACAGTTCATATCTAATGTGAATTACTGTTTATTTTTTAGAATGTTTTTACTAATTTGCAGATAATTCTAGAAATCAGCTTCCATGTAAACTGGACAAGAAAAGACCTATGTCTCGAGGTAACGTGGTTTTATCTCTTAGAGTAGGAAGCAATGTTGCAATCAAACAAATTCAATCAGTCGGAATTTGAAAACTGTTGTGCTAACTCGATGATATCCAAATCGCGTATTCTACTCAAGTCAAAGAAATGCTTACATTTAGAGCCTATCCCAAAATTAATTTTCTGTAGATAATAATACAACAAGAGAACTGTACCAACCCAAGATAGTTTTCATCCTTCTTTTCATATCTTGTGAATAATTTCCTGAATCTATTATGCCATGAGTTTGTTCTCTCTACAACCCATCTCTTGGGAGAATATTTTT
>JBBRRF010000100.1:0-6143 GCA_038200885.1 Candidatus Nitrosocosmicus sp. | reverse complement strand
TTTCAGTATTTATAAGATAATTTTCAAAATTTAAAGTTAAAGAAATTATCTCGCCATGGTTTGTAATACAATAAAGATCAGTAGGTGCCTTATTTCTCTTCGATGTAACCTTTTCGGCCATTTTTAAAAATAAACCACGTTCTACTAGTTTTCCAACTCTATTAGTGATCGGACCAAGTTTTCGATGTGTTCTACTAGAATAACTCATCTTTGGAGAGTCCTCAAATTCTTTTTGTAATTGACGATTATTTTTGACCAACCACATCGATAAATCCCAAATCGTAAAAGTCTTGACTTTTTCTTCATCATCATTGCTGACAGGATTTAATACCGAATTTTCCACTTTAGGATTAATGAATCTAAATATATCTCGATAAATCTGTGTTTCATCGTTGTCTCTGTCAAAGATTTCTGAAATAGTAATTTTTTTGTTCATTGTTTTCTTAGTATTCTTTTCTTTAATAGTCAACTTACTAATTACTAATTCATAGAAGGACTATATATCATATATAAACTGTATATATTATTGGTCGAATATATACATAAAGTAAATGGAACAGACGATAAGACGTCCTTACACATAGTTATACCAAAGGATATTTTGAAATTTTTAGAAATTAAAAAAGGCGATTTTGTTGAAATTAATAGAATAGAAAATAAAATTATTATAAATAAATTAGTAATGAAAAAAAATTCGCTTAATTGTGAAGTATTAAGCGATTCCAACCAACAGGAGAAATAAAATCTATGGCTACTATAGGTAACAAAACTAAAGAAGCAAAGGTAAAATATAAAGATATAATATGTAATGGCTTTTCATGTGACCATACAAATACTACTAGAATAAATGTCGATGCAGGAAAGTTTGGAAAAATAGAACTTTGGCTATGTCCATCATGTGCAAAAAAATTTCGATAATACAGATAACAAGGAAGAGGATTGATTTTACTTTTGAATATATCATTGAGCACGTTTGTAGTTGTGGTCATGAGCAATGTGATCATAACTTTGAGTTTTTGAGTGATAGCACTAGCGAATGCAAAATAGACAATTGCAAGTGTCCTAGGTATTTGCCTTGAATACGTGAATGAAAATTCATTTTAAGAAATATCCGAATAGGCATTACATACAGAACAAATTAACTATAATGTATATTGCAGGTAGACACCTGATCATAGACCAACGAGAAGTAAAAAGAAAACTGGTATTCCAATTTTCTTTGCTATTCTAAAATATCATGTCAGATATTCAAATCTTTAGCGTTTCTGATTGTCTAAGACTTAATTTTGGAAATGTAACAGTTTTAGGAACCATTACGAGTCTGTCAAGGCTATACAAGATGATAAGTTCGGTAGATTACCTTTGTAATGATTGTGGTTTTAATGACAGAGTATTATATGAGCCACCAATTGATGCTATAGAAGATCGAAACAAAAACAAGTTATCAAGAAAGTGTAAATGCGATATATCGATTCTACCTGTCTTTGATTATGTTAATGCAGTAACTATAGAGTTACAGGACCAGGATGACCTGAAAGAAACTGAAAAACTACTTTGCATATTGTTTGATGAAAATACTAGAGACATAAGAATCGGGGAGAAGGTAGCAGTATCAGGTAACGTGCAAATCATAATAAAAAACAAAAAAGCAGTCACCTGCATTTATTCAACCACAATAAAATATGAAAATAAAAAAGACATACAAATAACAGAACTTGATAAGCAGGCCATTCATAGGTTTGTTAACAAGAAGAAAGAAAATACTGTTGATGAACTGGCAAAGATGTTTGCCATCAATACGATAGGCTATGACATAGTAAAAAAGGGATTTTTGTTAGCGGCTGTTAGTAGTGGTATAGATAAAAAATATGAAAATGGTTTAACAAATAGAGATAGAATCCATGTTATCATAGTAGGAGATCCCGGTATGGGCAAATCTAATCTTCTTAGAGAAAGCACAAAACTTGTTCCAAATAGTAGATATGAAAGCGCCCAGCATTCTTCCGGAAAGAGTCTGACTGCAATAGTTACAAAAGAAAACGAAGAATATTTTTTAAGATATGGTTCTATACCTTTGTCAAATGGTGCCATATGTGCCCTAAATGAAATAGGAAGAATGAACTTTGAAGATCAAGGATTCCTTTTGGATGTAATGGAAGAAGGCTCCTTTACCATAAATAAGTATGGAATAAATGCTAGGATAAAATCATCAACTGTAATTGTTGCAACATCAAATCCAATAGGATCTACCTGGGATAAGAATAATGGTTCTGATACTAATGGTTACGATGATGATGATAATGGCAAGATAGACATCTCCAAAATTCCTCTACTAAACCCTGTGTTAGATAGGTTTGACTTGGTTTTTGTTCTAAAGACAATAAAGGATAAAAAAGAATACAGAGAATACGCAAAAATAAAGAGCCAACAGGTTTCAGACCCAAACTTATTACCTAATTACTATCCATATCTAAGAAAGCACATACAATATGCCAAAAGTTTCAATCCTACATTGACAGAAGAAGCCAGGACTCTGATTGAGGAATATTATGTGAATTTAGCATTGTCAAGTTCCAATCATTTTGGTTCTTCTAAAAGAATGTTAGAGAAGTTAATAAGGATCGCCAAGTCCATAGCAAGGATAAAGTTAAAGAATAAAGTGGATGTTGATGATGCAAAAGAGGCCCTTGAATTCTTTAATGCCATCATTATTCAATATCAGGCTTTTGTTCAGACAATACCAAAGGATCCTCGTGATTTGGCTATAGGTATTTTTATTGATATTTTAAAACCGGGAATTCCATATTCCTTTGAGGAACTTGCAAAGAGCGCATGTGAGAAGGATGATTACGTAAAATCATATCTACAAAGTGGTTATTATAAGGATAAAGTAAAAACTAACAAGAATAAATTTAAAATAGAAAATAACAAAAAATTAAGAAATATCTATGAAATTCTAACACATAATCCTCATATACAGATAGTATCAGCAAAACCCATTGTCCTAAAATGGAACCCGCTCAGACTTGACAGTAATAATACATCTGACCTAACTGACCTATCTGACCCCCATTCTACTATACCTAAAAATTCAAGAAATGACAATGAAGAGAGCAACAGCAAAAGCGATAAACCATATACCTCCTCACTCAACAACAACAACAACAACAACAACAAAGAAAATCAGAGGTCATATGAGTCAGATAGGTCAGATAGTGATGGTTCTGGTGATGTCGATAAAAATATTTTAAAAACTACTACCTCAGAAGGATACCTTCAAACAGTCAAAAACAATGATATTTTACAAGAAATCAAAGGAAACAATATGAAAAGTGATGTTATATATGAAGAATCACCAAATGATTTATTCTTTAACGATAAAAAGAATAAATTAATATATTTATGTTATCGCTGTAAATTTGAAACTGACATTCAAATCGAATATGAAAGACACTCTGTTCTTAACCATCCTGGTAAACCTGCATATCCTAATTTAGCAGATATAGAAAAAGAGGGACTAAAACCGCAGGGAAAACCGTTGGAGTAAACAAAAAAACAATTTGATTTTAATCGCTTTGTAACATCTTTAAATCAATTCAATGAATTAATAAAAAAATTATAAAAGCAGATTATTGGTATGTGGATGTTTATTCTAGAGAATTAATTCTCCTCACCATTATTGCTGCCATTACCACCTTCATCGTCACTGTTACTATCATCGTTACTACCTTCACTACTATTTTCCTCATCATTGCTTCCATTGTTGCTGCTGTTATCATTATTTCCCTCATCAGAAGAGGTTTCTGTATCTGAACCTTCATCTGTAGCAGATGTATCAACCTCAGATGGTTGTGAAGTTTCCTGTTGTTCGGATAGGTCGACATCTTCTCCATTATTGCCATTTTGACTTTCGCTAGCAGAACTCGTAGTATTGTTGGATGTATCTGTAGCATTGGTTGTGACATTATTGTCATCATTATCAGTAGTATCATTTCCGGACACTACTTCAAATGAGACCTCCGCCGATTCAGGTTCATATCCAGTTGTTTCTACATCCACAAGTACATCAAAAGTGCTTTGTTGCACGATTCGAAAAACAGTTAAAACTATATTAGATTTTAACGAATTGGGTTAAATCAAGTCAATTAATTGAATTTTTAGGTTAGAAATGGTTAGAATAAAAACGAAAAAAATAATCATGCATCTATGTAAAAGTCTATTTTGTAGACTACCCATTACTACCACTAACGCTGTATTATTTACTGCCTTATCATCTACCTATTTGATACTTTACGTATCGTTTTTTATCTATCCATTGATCCTCTTAAGCTTTCTCTGGTATAACTCATCTTTCCCATCCTTGTAGTTTTCCTTATTCTTTAGCATATACCACATTATCCTTATCATCTTGTTTGCCACATGGGTTATAGCAATACTATGTCCATGTCTTTTTACTATCTTTGTATAGTATTTTTTCATTCTATAATCTGTTCTGGCCGCAGTGTTTGCAGCTTGAATCATTATCCAGCGTATCTTTTTGTTTCCATCTTTCATTCTTCCCATGTACAATGAGTTTCCTGACTGATGTATGGTGGGACATAACCCAGCCCATGAAACCAATTTGCTTGGATCGTTGAATCTTGTTATATCCCCTACCTCAGATGTTATTAACATGGCTGAAAAGTAGTCTATACCTATCATGCTCATCAATATCTTTACATCTTCGTTCTTTACCGCCTGTGATGATACCTTTTTATCGATTTGGACTATCTCGTTGTTTAGAAACTCCATATTGCTAATGTAGTTGTTTAACTGTATCTGGTCATTGCCTTCCAGTTTCAGAGTCTTGAGCCACTTTATTCCTTTCTTACCAACCAAATGACCACCATCATAATTCGCATCGTACTTGTCAAGGAGTGAATGTACTCTGTTCACTACCCTTGTTCTATCCTGTACAAGATTAATCCTCAATCGTAGAATGGACCTATCCTCTCTTATGTTATCAGGCGCAACATATGACTCTGGTATCAAGTTGGATCGTAGTAAATGACACAGTATGCGAGCATCGAGTTTATCTGTCTTTATTCTTGCTTCTGCTATAACTCTTGTTTTGAATGGATTGGCCAGTTTTGTTTGAATTCCTGCTTGTTCTAACGCTTTGTATGTCTTTATCCACATGTTGGCAGTGGATTCTACTACTGCAATACAGTTACTACTATTGTATTGTTGGTCTATACGTTGAGCGAAGCCATATGCTTCTGACAACGTATTGCCGTATTTCGTTTCTTCTATTATCAGGCCCTCCTTGTCTGTTATACAGGCTACACAATTCTTTTTTCCTATATCGATAGAGACATAGTAACGAGTATTGGTTTCTCTTTTGTTCTCATTATTACCAATATCCTTTATGTAATCCTTATTATGTCGTTGATTTATTCTTGTTATTGATTCTATTTTTTTTCACCTCCTTTCTATTTTTTTATGATACGAATGGTATCCACTACAACACTCGGTGATAAGGCTGCAAACATCTATCAGAGCTCACTTGATAATGTGGCTCACTTATACAGCAGCTTGTATATCAGCACCCCACATTCAACAAACAAGACCTTCTTTTACAGAGGTCACGCATGATAAGTGGTTTGAGTGATGCTGGATAACAGTAGATTACAAGAATAGACTTTTACATGTATACAACAAAGCATTCCATACTTCTAACATTATAAAATCAGATGAAGCAGTTGGAAGGTATACTGGAATGAAAGTATCCTTGATCTGTTCAAAATAATCTCTTACTTTCTTTGACCTGTAATGTGGTGACGCTTTATCCATGAAAAGATAGCAACGTGGAAATTTAGTATGGATAATCTTCAGGAAATCAAGGAAGGTATCACCATCAAACCTACATATTGTCTGAAGAGCTGCTTTCCTTCTATACCGATGGCACCAAACAAACAGGAATGATCGTGGGAAATTGTTATTCTGACGACAGAGCTCTTCTCTCTGTCTATCCATACCCTTCTTACCAGAGAATCATAAAAAATGAATAGATCACTTGCGTAATTAGTCCAAACAGCTATATTTCCTTCACTCTCATACAAACCTGTACTTTCTTTGCTATCCTATGATAGGTTATCCAAGAA
>JBBRRF010000099.1:0-6148 GCA_038200885.1 Candidatus Nitrosocosmicus sp. | reverse complement strand
GATATTTTCGCAAAGCCACATCTTGTGTGTTACCTAACTGAGGGGATGCAAATTTCTTTCCACCTAGGTCATTGACTGTTTCTATCCCTGAATCATTTCTAACAATGAAGGAAGCGCCACCGCTAGATGCACCAGAAATTATCCGTAAACCCTCTCCCCCAGATACAACGTACCCATTAATAGCAGGATTAGGGCCAACATAAGCTACGTCAATTTGTCCCGCGTATAGGGCTTCAATAGCAGAGGGACCAGCCGTAAAAACATGCTCTTTCAGTGAGATGTTACCTAGATTTTCGTCATTATCTATTATTTTCTTAAAATCTCCATTATTGAGCCCAACAATGGCTTGAGCATGATTTAGATTTGGAAAGTACCCAATTTTTAAAGAATCAGCCTTTGCATTTACACTTTGACTGTTAGATCCAATTGTACTATTATCCTGACCAAGTAAGAAGGACCAATTGAAATTATAATTAGAAGAAATAATAACTGCTATAATTATGGCAAATGAAATACCCAATTTTGCTTTTGAATCCATGTTATTTTTTTTGTAAAGGGATGTATTAATAATCAGAAATAGGCAAAAAATGTATGTTACATATGGTTTTTACGAAATTATTGTGACCTGACTTATAAAAGGTTATTTTTATTATCCTACTAATTATATCTTAACTGATCACGGTTCATTCGAAGGATGTGTGAGAGAAAAAGAAGTATTAATTCAAAGTGAAATCATTTATTTTCAATATCCTGCTCTTGCCTTAATCCCCATTTTTCCCTTACTTTATCTTCTAGTTTTGCAAAAATTACTTTATCAAATATCATTCCCAATGCGAAAATAGTAATCATAGATGCTATTATTTGATCCATCAGTTGGAATTCTCTACCTATTAACAGGATGTGTCCTATCCCTACCGCAGCAGCCATGAGTATTTCCGCTCCGACCAAAGCGTGCCAAGCAAATGACCACGCTTGTTTTATTCCTATTATTAATGCAGGAGTGGCTGCTGGTATCATTAAATATCTAAATAATGAGAAACCTTTAGCTCCCATATTTCTTGCAGCCTTTAGATAGATGGGGGGTATGTTTCTTATTCCGCTGTACGCAGACATCATGACTGAAAATACTGAACTCATTATAACTACAAATAATATTCCGATATCATTTAGACCGATAAGTAAGATTGCAAATGGAACCCAAGCAACACTCGGAAAAGACTGTAATCCTACCGCAAAAGAACTCATTGTTTTTCCAAAACCACTAAATCTTACCATTGCAAGTCCTACACAAACCCCGATTCCTATTGATGCAGCAAATCCAATCAAGAGCCTATAAAGAGTCATCCCAATACTTATAGACAAAGTGTTATCTAGAATTAGTTCAGAAAATGATTCTACTACCATTATAGGGGACGGTAGTGATACTTTTGGCCAAATACCACTTAAATACGCTAGTTGCCATAGGCCAATAAAAACTGCAATAAATAAAATGGTATTTGCGAATTCATCAAATTTAATTTTCTTTTTTAAGGGAATCTTGCTTTTACTTGGCCTTTTCTCATCTAAAGATGTGATTTCTGATTCTTCGATGGAGTGTGATTCATTTAAATCAATTTCAATATCTACCTTATTTTTCCGTTTATTTTCGTCGTCTTCGGGAGCCCTGTACAAAGAAATCCTGTTTATTATTAGGCCTCCCGTATATCAATTTTCTTTCTCAGGCTTTTTAGAATTTTGCCCTTTTCAATGCTATTATAATAATTTGCTTTGCTTAAAATCGGCTCCTTAGTTGGATATATTGTCACAGCCACATAAAATATACCGTAGTAGTTTTAATAAAAAACAACTATTTTTCCATATCTTGGTATTATTGGAAAATTAATTTGAAAAAAACCTATTTTGACATTAGATAAGGTTCAAAATCTCATAAAACTGTAAAAAAGGAAACCAAAACCAAGATAATATCCAACAGGAATATCATAGTAACAAAGGGGTAACAATATATTTTGCATGCATCTTAAGTTCGTCCGTACTTTTTATATCCATTCGGCCTTGACTAAATTGTAGAATTTTTTCCTGTCGTCTAGGCTATTCATTTCAATTATCAAACTTTGTTCCTTGAGTTCTTCCACTGAATCTTGAACTGTTCTTCATGACAGGTTAGTAATATAGATCTATTCGCTTAGATCAATAGAGTGCTTACTCCTAACTATGTAGTGTACAAATTTTTGTAGCAGGACTACCTTCAGGTCCTTTCTTTACTGGAGTAATACTAAAGCTTACTTTCGATAGGAAACATCTCCTTTGAGATTCTATAGGTAATACATTATTGAGTTCTATCTCACCCATGTTTACTCGCTGTCCGAATTCTGCTACTAATATTGCTTGCTGAATCTCTAAAGGATCCTGAAAAAAAACATTATCTAATAGAGGTAAAGATCTAATTGATCTTCATTCCATAAAATTCAATGGAACAATAAATATGGCCGTACTAGTAACTAGTAACTTCGGTACTGCGTTTTCACAAAACAATTCCGATGAGGCCCTAAATCTAAATTTGACGGGTGGTGACATCCTCTCAACCTCTAACTCCTTTGAAATTGATAGTGGCCCGGAAGGAACAGATTTTAGCTCAGCTTATACCCATTAATATGTTAGGTCCTACATCCTCACCTTTTTTTAGATTCTAATAATTCGAGCGATTAAAATATATTCTAATTCTGAATACACTTGGAACAAATTCTGTTGGCTATCATGTTCACGACATGTTAAACGCTGCCATATATGAATGCCCTTTATTTGCTAGATAGGAGATAATTTTACCCATAAGTCGATAAACCTTCGCATATCACAAGTATATTATTACTAAATTGCTATTATTACTACATCGTGTTATAGTAAATGCGATAAAAGAACTTAACTCATGCGTATTGTAGGCAAGGTAGGTACGTTAAACATGATATATAAGGTCACTTGATTGTAGTAACATCATCTAAAGACACCATAAACTACGTCTCCACCTTCCTGCAATATTTTATTGTTTATCCGTTATTATCACTTTAAGATGGATATTTAACTAATTGAAATTCTAATTAGTCTCCTAAAAATTTAATATTGGAATTTTTATACCGTACTATAATGATAGTAACATAGCACAGCTCATCATAATAAAAACAATCAACCACTTATCTGATAACTGTACTCCTTAGTCCTGCGACAGAGGCCAATTAATAGGCACTTTTGATTCGGAAGCAATCTATGAAAGGTATCGCATGCAGGATAAGAAACTAAACCATGTTCATTTTATTCGAGTTGCAAGGCAAGTATGAATCGGGATTAGATTTACCCAATTCAGATCTAAAACACTACCTTGCTTTAACTATACCTTAATGTAATTGTACAATTCTTAAAATTGAGTCAATATGTAGAATATCAACCGAAATAGTGACTATGTAATGCTGTCTTTTTAGCATTGTTGTATTCAAAGGTCGAGGATTTTTTGATCAAAATATTAGATTCGCAGAAACAATAAATTAATTTTTTTCTATGCATGGTGTGAAACAGATTAGTATCCCGATCAAAGGGGCAAGAGTTAGAAAAGGCATCAATTAAAATCTCTCCTGAGGAACCTTCTCACGTTTTTGTGTGCGAAATTCCAAATAGTTGGTTAGTTATTTCCATCCTATTTTGCAATATTGTGAATCAAAGGCCTATTGTAATTCAGTGGTTTACAGAATTCCAAGATTAATATTTATTATTCGTACTTACGCTCATCGTATGATTGTAATCTCTTTTACTCTTTGATCTGCATCTCATAACTTGACTGATTTGACAAGAGAATAGATAAAGTCCATTTGTTGGATTTTGAGGGATTAAATGATACCGTAATACTAGGTACACATAAATATCATTTATATTAGATCTAATTGTCAATTTGTTATCAGAATTGATAACAAATAATTTCAAAATTTGTCCCAACGGCTGCTCATCGTTGGACGTCCATAGTATATTCTTATCACTCTTACCTTAAGAATTGTAAGGATGTAACTTTAGTTAGGGAAGGAATTATATATTTTCTAATATACTTATATTTGAATCTTAAAAATAGCGCTGATTGATTTCTCTACTAGGCATTTAAAGTATGTTGCACAAATAGAATTACATGACTTCTGATGAATTTGAGAGTAAAAAAAGAGACACAAAGAATGCTTTAGATGAAGCAGGAGATAAATTAAAAGCAGGTGCAAAAGCAGTAGCAAATAAACTCGATGATACCGACAAAGATACCGGTACAGAGTATAGAAAAGAAAAGTTAAAAGAAGATTTGAAATAAATTTCTTATTTCAAATTTACCGATTATGTTTTTTATCATTCAGAAATAAACCATTTCAAAGAATCAATTTTAATAGTCGTAAGCACTGTCGACCATTAAAAATAGAAAATTACATGCAAAATAGTCTTAGTTATTGTTGCTTAATATGTATTCAAATAGTCTGCTAGCAGATGCAGAATAATATTCAACGCTTTCGCTCATGCACCCGGGACATTTAATTGATAAAACCAATCTACTATACCATTTAACATATATTCCTAAACCCTTATCAACAAATAGTTTCCCATGTTTAGACCAAACCGTTTTGTTCTGAAATAACAGGATATCTTTTCCTTAAAATCTTCAAACGATGGATAGGTTTTCAGTACAAGCAACTTTCTTTTAGCTATGTTCCATACTTCATCTAACATTTTAAACTCAGGAGAAGCAGTTGGAAGGTATACTGGAATGAAAGTATCCTTGTTCTCATCAAAATAATCTCTTCCTTTCTTTGACCTGTAATGTGGTGATGCTTTATCCGATATTTATCAGTCAAAAGATGTTTTGCCATCTAACGAGGTGATTACTTTTTGCAGAATAGGAGAGCGATCACCTCGTTCATGATTTGTTTTAAAATATCTTTTAGGGTATCCGGACGCTAAGATTTATGATGGTTCATGGATGGAGTGGGGAAACCTAATTGGAAATCAAATTGAAAAGGAAATAATATTGGAAACAAAAACACCAATATCACAATCACGATAAAATAGATAACTAAAAGAACCTTTCTTGATATCAAATATATGTTTTTGGGTTTTCAACGTATTCCTGCTTGATAAGCACTTATGATTACGCAAAATTGAATTACTAGTAGAAGATACTCTATAGCTTTGTAATGACTACATCAAATTGGACTCATCCATTCATGGCGCTTCAAACGAACTTCATACAAGTTAGAAATTCATAAAAATGAATATCCGTGTTTTATTTGCTCTCCGCTAGACACAATTGAACTAACGGTCATACCAACTAAATTGGAATAAATTGATGTATATGATGAAACTTGTCGATATTAATTCAAAAAAATCGTATATTCAAATTTAGAAAGGCATACTTCGATCTGTAAGTAACTAGACTATACCCATGTAATTCATGGTGAAACTGGTCCGAGTCAGGGTTTTCCAATTTCTTTGGTATATTTATTCACTGGTGTGTTTAAGAGAAGACTAAAACTCAATATATTTTTACCATCCAGCTTAACCGATGAATTTAGTGATTCTTACTTATTGCAGGAGAAGCTAGTCATAATCATGTAAGTAGATTTATTAATTTCAAGAAGGTTCTAGTCCCTAAATTAGTAGGTTAACAGGATTGCGATTTGGAAAATTATATGATAAATACAAAGATTATATCTTATTTAATAAAAATATACTAATTTCAGGTATTTTTGCTTTCTTTGCTGGTGCTATCTTTACACAATTTTTTTCTGAATTCAATTCCGACAGCCTATCAAACTCAATCGTTACTCTAATCATGGAGTATTGTGTTTACATTCCTATTTTTTCATATTTGTTCTATCTCGACAATAAATATCACTATATTAACATGGAGACTAGTAAAAAAAATTATAGTAAGATTAAGGCAGATATCAAGAAGCTAATTACAGCTTTTGCACTTTCTGAAACTATCTATTCAGTTTCGAAAGTAGTGCTCCATTTTCAATTGTTAACCCTTGGTTTCATTGAACCATATCAGACCTCCATGATAGCTTCCATCATATCTTGGATAATTTTCCTGTTGGTCATTAATCTAAGTATAAAAGCAGTCCACCTCTTT
>JBBRRF010000098.1:0-6172 GCA_038200885.1 Candidatus Nitrosocosmicus sp. | reverse complement strand
TATTCATCCTTTGAGGATTTTAAGGAGAAGGTATCCAGATATTTCAGAACAAAAAGATTTGGTCTAAATATGAGGAACTATTTACTGAGGACGATTCAGGAACATATATGAAATGGTATATATTGCTTGTTTTTGAAAATTCAAATCTTTGTTTAATTTAATCTTTCAGGATTAGAACTGCTAAAAATCCTCGAATTGGCGGCTCAGACCCTCGATTGGACTTGACAAAGGTAATGGAGATTAAATAGTATGTTTTACATGTCTTGATATTATGCCTCAAAATAACAACAAAAATGGTAATAATAGAGGTTTAGCTTCAGCTAGCGAAGAAACTAGAACACGAGTAGCAAGGGCCGGTGGAAAAGCCCAGCATGATGAAAGAGGACTACAAGCAGCTAGCGAAGAAACTAGAACACGAGTAGCAAGGGCCGGTGGAAAAGCATCACGTAAGAATACATAATCCTTTTCATTATGGGTTTACACTCAATTTACTTTCCTTTTATTCGATGATTGTAAGGTTCTTTCTGTTTAATACTTGTACTTTAGAGTTCTGACCAAAGGTAATACTAGATTGAGGATTAAGATATGGTTTGGTCATATCTTTTTCTTATTTTTTCTAGTCTTCTAAATGTGACATCCAGCCTTAACCATCCATTTAAATATCTATTAAATTTACACAGCTGATTTTTAGACCATTCTTGAACATTGATTTATGACAAATTTTGAATGATCATGTCTCTATATCTTGGTAAACAGATGTAAGAAATAATTGATAAAAAAATAGAAAAAAATTTATGTTTATTGTTGTCCGACAGCGTTACTACCGGAATTACTTTGACTCTGTGTGTTTGCGTTGTTTCCTGAACCAGAGGTGTTGCCACCAGATACTACGCCACTACCTTGGTTAGAGGATTGTGATTGACCTATGCCTTGATTGGCTGTGTTACCGCCTTTACCACTACCACCTTGTTGTGCTAGTGCATTGTTTCCAGTGTTTTGTTGGTTTTGTGCATTCAAATTGTTACAAGAAACAAAAGTTCCAGTCCCTGATACACATAGAGCATTTTGGTTGGAGGATTGTGATTGACCTATGCCTTGATTGGCTGAATTTCCCCCACTACAACTACCACCTTGTTGTGCTGCTGCGTTATTTCCGCTATTTGCTTGATTTTGGTCATTCAAGTTGTTACATGAAAAAAGGGTGCCGTCACCTGATACACAAACACCAAGTTGAGTTGAAGATTGTGATTGGCCTATACCTTGGTTAGCTGTATTGGTTGTAGCAAATACATTCATGGTCATTGAAGTTGGACCTAAAAGTAGTACGAATGATATTGCTAATACGGCTGAAGTCACTAAAAATTTATTTACAGTAATGAAACTATTCATTCTATCTTTATTACTAATAAAAGTATATAAACTCATTTATGTAATTATCAAATCTAAAGGTATTTTGTATGTATTTTCTGCTATGTTATTCCATACGTCGAGACTCGAATATTTCATTAGTTATGGAATTTTAGTATTGAATCAGATCATTGAATCTTATTTAAGCAAAAAATAGTTGTTGTAATTACTAACAAGATATACTTTATTTGGTGTTTTCATCCTGTTTGATATTTCTATTCATATATGAAGGTCTTTTTAATTTTATATTCCTGAACCGATCCATTCTTGAAGTTACACGCGTCTCCGAAGCGGAATAAGGATGTGGTATTACTAAAACTCTTTCAATGGATGGAAATTGAGAACTAATCACCAACTGTATTTTTAAAGATAACATTTCGACTTCTTCTAATGATTCCTTTCCATCAACTGCTATGTGTATCTCTGCTTGATCTATCATGCCCGAAGAGCGAAGTAATACGTCTCTAACAACTATTTTTTCGTCGCTAAATTGTTCTGAAATTATGTTTTTTATTACTACTGTTAATTTGGGGTTTTGCCATGAGTCTATAAGTATCAAAGATGATTTTTTAAGAGATAAATATGAAACTGAGAAGACAAAACACGCTATTATCATTCCGCCAATTCCGTCCATTTGTACAAACCCAAATTGTGTTGCAACGAGTATACTAAAGAAACCAATAACCGAAGCTGATCCATCTTTTATAGAATTTCTCGCATCTGTCTTTAGTGAAAGCAAATTATACTTGTTAGCTATAATACGCATTTGAAATGCCCTATGAAGAGATAATGCACTTGCTCCAGCTAGGACTGCCATAACAATATAAGGATGCCTTATTTCATGGGGATGAATTAGTGCCTGATAGGAATTATAAAATATGACAAGACCAATCACTATCATTCCTATTGCAGCAATTAATGCTGTAAAGCTTTCGACTTTATGATATCCAAAATGAAACTTTTTGTCAGCTGGTTTATGTGCAATCCTTAGGCCTAATAATACTATAAAAGAAATTGCTGCATCTGATATTGAATCTATACCATCAGCGGTAGCAACTACACTGCCGCTGAGAATTCCTGTGATTATTTCTACAATTCCTATAGCCAGTAAAGTTACAACTGAGGTTTTTGCAATTTTTTTGCCTGCAATGATTCCTTCTTGGACTAAATTGGGAGATTGCTGTGTATTAGTGCCGCTTTTTATTAGATTTTCCTTGAGGTCCGCGAGTTCATCAGTAGATTTATTTTCTTTACTATCTTCTACATCGTCCAAATTAATAATTTATTCTAGTATCTTGTTCACACTATTTAAAATTTGCTAGCGAGTCTATCTTTATAAAATTTTTTCTAAATATATAATCAAAATTAGCAATTTATTAGTAAAGTTTTATTAATTTTAAATTATTTTGAACGTTTTCTGCCCGATACTAAATAATCTAAAGTTCATGCTATCATTTAATAGTATTGGTAATATTCTTATTTGAGTTTACATTTGAATTGGTTAGATCTTTAAGCTTCTGTTGATGGTGTATGTAATATTGTCTGAGAGTTACTTGGTTATAATACTTGTTGGATGATATTTGTGGATCTATTATTCTAAAATGGGATCAGCCGGATTTGAACCGACGACCTCCAGCGCCCGAGGCTGGCATCATACCAAGCTAGACTATGATCCCTTCCTATTTTCTATTATACTATATTATGCCTATGGCAAAAGTATGTAATTACTGTTATCATCTTTTAATCCTTTGTTTATTAATTTTATGATCAAGTAAAATCAAGATCAATTTCATACTTACAAGCTTCAATTAGTTTCTGGTCAAAACATGCTACTTGAGCATCCTTGTGGTCATCCTCTCGATCATTTTTTAAAATCCCTCGCTGGACAAGTTTAAAAATTATTGAATAACTTATGGGGAATGCACCTGTGGCTCCTGGAGAATTGTAATTTAATATATGAAGCATGTTATTTCTTAGCATGAAAATTGGATTCATTACAAAATTACCTTCTTTGTCTATCAAGTTTGATCGAATTCCAGCGGTTCCACGAATTTTAAAGTCTCTATCTTCTATAATAGGAAGGAATTTTTTCACTCTATTTATCATATATTTTTTAGAAATGCTACTTAATCCTTCCTTGTAGATTAGATTAAGCATTTCTCTACTGAATAACGTTCTTTTTATTTTACTATTTTTTCCATTCATAAGTTTATATATTTTGGGAAGAAATTCCCTGGTATTAACGATCTTGTTATAGCCATATGGTGAAAAAACCGGACATGCATTGGGTCCTACTTCTCTGTTTCCATTAGCTCTAATTATCCAGTGAGGATCCAGAAATGGAAATTGTTGGAATTCAGGTACTGAATAAATGCTATGGTTTGTGAGTTTGTTGTATTTTGGTGGTGCTATCCAATATTCACCTCTAAAAAAAAGGTCACTATATTGATGGATTATTTTGGTCATATCTAATATATTAATCGCATTGCTTCCAGCGGCGCTGATCAAGAAATCACATTTGATTTCTTTTATCCTGTTTTCAAACAGGTTGATATATTCTAGGATAATTTCAGGACTTGAATCATTTCTATTTTTAATATTTAGAACTTTAGATCGAGTTATGAAGGTTACTTGATGATTTTCACAGCATATCTGGGTTGCTAATCTTTGGGTAATTTGGCCGTAATTTACCGAAGCATCTTTATGACATAAGATCGCTGACTGACATTTCAGATTGGGTTCAAAAATTGATATCTCCTTTGCATCCATCATCTTTATCTCCTTTGCATCTAAACCATTTTTTATTCCCCATTCCAAGTGTAGTGAAAGTGTACTTAATGCCTTATCATCATTTGCTACTTCAATTACCCCATCCTCTACAAACAAAATCTTATTTGCTTGACAATATCTTTTCCAAAAATCATAACCATACAAGGCAGCTTTGGCCCAGATTTTCTTCTTTTCAGGATTGTAGATAAAAGGTGCATGAACCTTGCCGGTATTCCTCGAACTAGTGTGCAAACCTGCCCTTCCCTCCTGCTCAATTATTGTTACCTTTGATCTTGATAGAGTGGAAATAGCATATGCTAAAGTTGTTCCTAGAATACCTGCACCTATAATTACAACATGGTTATTATTTATGGTCAGACACTCTTTCCTCTATCTCGTATTATTCTTATACTCCAGTCATAGTTACTTTGCCCATCATCAACGATTGGTTAATCTCATTTATTTCATGACTTTTATGTTTTCTTCTTTCTATCACATACCCTGATTTGGAATGATAATATATTATCATATCCGTCGGATAAAATGAAATTATTGAATGGTTGTCAGAATCAGATGCAAGATGTCGAAGATGAATGCTTTCCCATTCAAAGAGTTTGTCTATATTGCCGTCAAAATGGAAGTTGCTTCCACAAGCACACTGAACATTTCTCCAACTTTCCTTAATATTTCTTAACCATTTGTCCTTTTTTGGCACTACTTCGACTTTTTCAATGTTATTCTTTTTACTCATTATTTTTGAATTATTAGATAGCTGCAAATCCCTTTTCTCCGCACTCTTCAAATACAATATATGATCTTCTTATTTTAAATCTGTTTACTTTTATGAACACCTGTTATCACATCTATTAGTTTTTTTTTGGAATAAAATGCCTCTATCCAATTAAGAAATATTATCTCCTCTGAACTATTTTGCGATTCATCCAAAAATATGTTGTTCTGTTTCAAAAATAATTCGCTATATGGGTTAATCACTGTTTTTCAATGTCATTTTGGCTTTCGAATAGTCCAGACCATTCCACTCGATATGGAATCCAAGCGACGTGAGTAGATTAACATGTATTTTCTCGGGTATTTTTTTGGAATGTAAAATCTTACATGCTTCGCCCAAATTAATGACATTTTTCATATCTTTCCAAATCTCTTCAATAAACTGTGTTTTAAGAATATAATCATCAATCATTAGTAGTCGTTTTTTGGTTAACTCACTTTCAAACATAAACTTAAAATCATTATTCTTATCTATCAACTCCTTAAGGCTCACCTTTAAGAATGCGTCACCAATAGTGCAATATTTCTTTAACATTTCATCTAGGCTACCTAAATACAAATAACTTATTTCAGATTTTCTAAATTCTTCTATGAGTCCAATCATATTTTGAATGATCTTATTCTGATTCTGTAAGTTGAGAACATTACGACTTATGTAAATGTTTTCAATATCTTTAATATATTTTAGTATCTCTTTGAATGAAATCTTATCGTTCTTGTACGAGGTTATCAACACATTCTTATTATTTTTAATATGAGTTATCTTATCTTCTTCATTTAATTCGTATGACATCAAATTTTCAAGATTGATCACAAGGATCATGGAAAATTTTTCATCATGAGTCTTGTTTTGTACTATTTCATATATTTTAGTTATTTTCCTTTCTAGGTATTCTTTTGTCCAGAAACCAATAATCTCAACAAATACGCTATTGTCATATTTTGACAAGACAAAATCTGGTATAAAAGCAGTTTTTTGTTTTGTTATCATAGGTTCGGGTTCTCGCTCTATAGTCCATCCTGTTTTAAATAGTTCAAATTTTTGTAAGAATATTTTTTCTATTTTGCTATCAAAAAGCATCGACACATTAGAATTATCTATGAAATTCTCGATATTGATTTCTTGGATGTTTAAATCCTTTCTATCTTTGGAATTATATTCATCATGAGATTTCATATTCCTTGGAAAAGGATCTTTCTTTGAATC
>JBBRRF010000097.1:0-6173 GCA_038200885.1 Candidatus Nitrosocosmicus sp. | reverse complement strand
TCGGGAAAAAAATGATACGCAACACTCGACTGTTAGAAGTACTTATGAAAGATGCCTTAAAAATCGATGTAGATGAAGAGATGGTTTGTGGCATTGAACATCATATGAAAGAAATTTTTACCGATGCACTATGCACCCTGTTAAAACATCCCAAGATCTGTCCACATGGATATCATATCCCTGAGGGTAATTGTTGTATTGGAAAATAATTATATTTCAAACATTTTTACCTCTTATTAAATACTGTTAATTGTGCTATATAGGCCAATTGCGGTTTTTGATTCAGGATTGGGTTCGCTATCTGTTGTGAGAGAATTGAGGAAGATTATTCCCTCTGAGAATATTTTGTATTTTGCAGATAAAAAGAATTTTCCATATGGCGATAAGACTAAGAGCGAATTAAAGTCAATAATGCTAAAATCCATTAAATTTTTGGAGAAATATCAGCCAAAACTAATAGTAATGGCATCAAATACCCCATCTGTTCAAATTTATGATGAAATTAAGAACAATTTTTCGACAACTATCATTTCAACAAAACTACCACTTGATAAGACAATAAACTTGAGTAGAAAAAAACACATAGCAATAATGGCATCAAAAGGTACACTTGATAGCAAAGAGTTCAATTACTTGATAAAAAAAGAAATACCACAACAGATTTTTGTGGATAAGGTAGATTCTTCAGAGATTATTAATCTAGTTGAAAGTGGATCATTTTTATTTGATCAGAAATTTACCTATGATAAAATCCGAGAAATAATTGACTCAAATATTGATAACACAATTGATGTTATTGCATTGGGTAGCACCCATTTGCCATTTGTTAAAAATTATATTGAAGCTATTTTACCATCTATAAAGTTCATCAATTCTTCAGCTGAAGTTGCAAAAGATGTGAAGAATTATCTCAAATATACTGGAGACTTGGATAAGAATAAGAATAGCAAAGGCAAGCTCGAAATTCTTGTTTCTGCAGATAAAAAAAACTTTCAGTCAATTCTTAGATATATGGGAATCAAAGAAATAATATTTGATGTCTCGCTACAAATGTAACTCTTCTATATGGTAGCATTTAAATTACTTAGAATGCATGTAACAAACGTTTTTCTGGTTTTTATGAAAGCGAGTGAGCAAAAGGTATGAAAAAAATAAGGATCGGAATAGATGTAGGAGGCACCTTTACCAAAGCCGTAGCTATTGACGTAATTGAAAAAAAAATACTAGGAAAAAAATCTGTTTCAACAACACACTCTTTAGAAGGGGGTGTTTCTGTAGGCATTGTTAACGCCTTATCCACATTAATTGAGATGTGCAACATAGACCATAAAGAAATAGAGCTAATTTCTCATAGTACTACCCAAGCTGTCAACGCCTTTCTTGAAGGAGACGTATCAAAAGTTGGCATTATTGGAATGGGGGTAGGAATGGAAAAAACGAATGTTGTGAAAAGAACTCATATCAAAGATATATCCCTAAATTCTAATAAATTTCTCAGAACCTGTTATACCTTTTTGGATACCTCTAAATATTTAGAGGAGCCTGGGATCGAAAAATCCATAGAGAATTTAGTTTCAGAGGGAGCTCAATCCATAGTTGTAAGTGAGGCTTTCGGAGTTGATGATCCAAGTAACGAATTATTTGTAATGAAGCATTCTAAACTTCCTTGTACTGCCGGGCATGAATTAACTGGAATTTATGGATTAGAGATCAGAACTTTGACAGCAACAATTAATGCGAGCATTCTTCCAAAAGCCACAAGTACCGCAAATTATGTTAAATCTGCAGTCACAAACTTAGGCATAGATGTACCAGTAATGATAATGAAAGGTGATGGTGGTGTAACCACATTGGATTCGTTTTTGCACAAGCCAATAATAACAGTGCTTTCAGGTCCAGCTGCAAGTGTTGTAGGCGCTTTACTCTTTTTGCAGGTTTTAGAAGGTATATTTATTGAAGTTGGTGGTACTTCAACTAACATTAGTATAATTAAGGATGGAAAGCCTGAAATGCGTTATGTGAACATAATGGAACATCCAACTTGTATAAGATCACTTGATGTAAGAATTTGTGGGGTAGCTGGGGGATCTTTATTGAGACTTTCATCAAAGAGAAAGATTATTGATGTTGGTCCTCGATCCTCACATATTGCAGGATTGGAGTATTCTTGTTTTGCCGATCCTGATGAATTGATAAAGGGTGAAATTGTACCTATTAGTCCATTGAATAATGATACTAGTGACTATATTAGTATCAAAGTTCCTGGAGGAAAAGCATACGGGATCACTAACACATGTGCCGCTAATGCATTAGGTCTCATCCCAAAGAATGATAATGCGTATGGAAATGCGGATTCAGCTAGGATTGCATTTACGAAGTTGGCTACCTATATGGGAATGTCGCCTGAGCAAATTGCTAGTCAAGTTTTAGATATTTCAGTTTCAAAGATATCAGATTATATAATTCCAATGGTAAAAGAGTACAAATTATCAAAGAACAGAATAGTAGTTATTGGGGGAGGAGGGGGTGCTTCCGTTTTGGTACCACTTGTTGCTAAAAAACTCCGTTTTGAATACAAAAAAGCAGATTACGCCGATGTCATTTCATCTATAGGTGTGGCCACAGGAATGATTTATGAAGAGAAAGAGAAAACCATTAATAATCCTACTCCTGAAGATGTTACTCAATTAATAACGGAGATTAAAGATTTAGCTATTAGAAAAAATGCATCTCCTGATTCACTATCTGTTCAATCGGAATATATAAGCGATCGTTCAATTTTGAGAGTCACTGCTATCGGTAATGTTACTCTAGACCTGAATAATGTCAGTTCTAGAGAGTTAAAACAAGAGGAAGTAGTAGAGATTGCAAAAACCTTGTTTCATAATGATGGAGACATTACTTTGGAACATAAACTAGGAAATTATTATATTTTTATGAATACATATCAGAAAAAAAAATTATTCTTTAAAACAAGAATGCAATCTATATTGGTATTAGATAAATTTGGGAGAGTGCGCCTCTCTTTGGATAATGGCAAACTGATACATGGCTTTTCAACCAAAATATCTGCAGATCTCCAATCAATTATCTCTAAATTTTCCTCAAATTCTGATCTATCTCCAAATGTTCAATTGGTTGATGGCTTTCAACTATTGGATTTTTCTAGCCTAAACGCGAACGAACAAGTAATTCAAGCCATTAGAGAACAGTTGGATAAAATTGATTCTGAGGTCTTGCTAATTATTAAGCAATAGATATTATATTAATTGCACAATATGATTTATACCGATACATAATTACATCAAATTGATCTCTATATATTTATAACATAAAGTGGTAAATAATTTTCAATCACATTCCTAAGTTGGATGTTCTCGCGATTTTGCCTGATTCTTTATCATGTTTTTCCAAAATGTATTCTTGTGATCATTGATATCAAATCGGATATACATATCAGTTATATCAATCCAATTGATTTATTGTAGAAATTCGAACATACTTGATATATGATATTATTAATAGTTCAACATTTTTAAGATTCTCATATCATTTCAATCATGTCATGAAAGATGTAGTCGTATTGCCGGGACCTTCTTCAATTAAATTGGGGGATTCTATTGCTTCGTGTTTAAATGTTGATCCTGTTGAAGTCGAATTACGTACTTTTTCTGATGGTGAAAGTAAGATAAGAATTAATGCGAATTTACTTAATAAAAAATGCATTGTTGTACAATCTACTTATCCCCCAGTAGATTCACATTTTTTACAGACCTTGATGATGCTGTCATATTGTAATGACTCTGGTGCTTCAGAAGTTATTCCAGTTATCCCTTACATGGGTTATGCTAGACAGGATAGAGTATTTCTGGAAGGAGAATTTGTGACCATGTCTATGATAGCAAAACTGTTTGAATATTTTGGAACTCGTAATCTGATAACTGTTGATATACACAGTACTAAGGCATTATCTTATTTCAATTATAACATTTTTAATATTTCTTCTATGCCCTTACTAGCAAAATATGCCATTAACAATTTTAATTTAACAGAACCTATTATTGTGTCACCAGACCTTGGAGGAGTTCATAGAGCAAAAGAGTTTGCTGGAATTATGAATGCTTCTTTCCTTGGGTTAAGAAAAAATAGAGATAGATTCACTGGAAATATTACCATGGATGAAAAACTAGATATTACAGTTACGAATCGAGATATTGTGATTCTTGATGATATGGTATCTAGTGGAGGAACTATACTAAGGACCGTGGATATATTAAAAAATAATAGTTGCGGCAAAGTCTTTGTTATGTGCGTTCATGCCCTGTCGGATGAAAAATCCATAAATTTGTTAAAGAGTTCTGGAATAAATGAGATAGTTTCTACCAATAGTATACCAAGATCCTGTTCAAAGATTGATTTGAGTAGCGAGATTGCAAAAACCTTGTCCTCCATTTTATCACGTGATTGAGCATTATATGGTAAATCTCGAAGTTATTTTTCTTGGAACATCTGCAGCGATGCCTGCAGAAGACAGGTCACTTTCTTCTCTTGTAGTAAATAGAAATGGGACTCTGTTGATTTTTGATGCCGGGGAGGGGATGCAATATAATTTTATTCGTACTGGATTGGGGTTTAATAAGAAAACAATGATATTCATTACTCATATGCACTCTGATCATATCTTGGGCATATTGGGTTTTCTACAAACACTATCACTACAAGGTAGAAAGGCCGCGGTTGATATTTTCGGTCCAGAACTACTATATGATTTCTTAACTGAGAACATGAAATTGCTCAAGATCACATTAACTTTTCAACTAGACGTTCATGTAATTCCTAATTCTCAAGGAACTGTTGTAGTGGAGAAGGACTATAAGATATTATACTGTAAATCCGAACATGGTCCTAATATTTGTTCATATGCATATTGTTTGATTGAAAATGATAGGCCCGGAAAATTCAACGTGGGAAGAGCAAAAGAATTAGGTATTCCTGAAGGAGAATTATACGGCTCACTTCAAAAAGGTGTTGATGTCATTTATGATGATAAATTATTTTATTCTCATGATATTGTTGGTCCTACAAGACCTGGTAGGAAAATTGGTATTTCTGGAGACACGCGTCCATCTGACAGTCTGTGCGATTTTTTTAGAAATTGTGATTTACTGATCTTCGAATCAACATTTTCATCCAATGAACTTACAAAGGCAATGGAATCCTATCATTCTACTGCCATCGAAACTGCAACTCTAGCTAAAATGGCTTCCGTACATAGATTATGTCTGACCCACTTTAGCAGTAGATATAAATATCTAAATATCTTATTAGATGAAGCCAAATCAGTATTCTTTCATACCGAATTGGCATTTGATCTGAAAATAATACCGGTTAATTACCTATAATAGCATCAAGATGCCGTTCATTAACTAATCTTTTCTATAAAGTTCTTTAATACTTCTTTCTTATCATTAGATAACACCATACAGGCCTCCACCAATTCTTTTTCAATTGTTATTTGATTAGATATTACCTTCTTAAGATTTTCAATCTCAAGCCTATCTAGTCTTTCTATTTCTCCACGATTATATGCCACAATGTACTCGTTTATTATTTTCAAAATAAAGGTCGGGGCATACCGTGATAGTAATAAAATTCCGTCATTTATTATACTATTATTTTCATTAATGCTTGTATTATTCGCATTTGAATTTAAAAGGTAAAGCTCAAGCAGCTTCATTCGCAACCTAATGTCACCTGTTTCTTCAATGGTTGATGCAATTATGAGGCCTATATTAGTGAGCTCATAGTACGGTATTCCCTCAATTTGAAGGGCTTTTGGACCCCTTTTTATTGGCAATCTGCCACCCTCTTTTACTACGTTTGCGGGTATCAATACCTCGTCAAGATCTTTAAAAACGGCCGAGTAAATATTTTGCCAGGCTACGCCATATTTCTTGGCTAAAATGTGAGCTATTGAAGTCCTAGTTTTCCCACTCGGGTCTTTTTCTAACGCTATATGTGCTATTATTCCTCTTTGTCTCTTGGATTCTCTAGTTGATTTTGCTTGATGAGTTTTAAAAGTATCGAAAATTGCTATATGGCTACCTCTCTTCAAAACTCGAATACTTTTTATCTAATAGTATATTTATATATATTTTATTTTTGTTGTTTTT
>JBBRRF010000096.1:0-6252 GCA_038200885.1 Candidatus Nitrosocosmicus sp. | reverse complement strand
GAATCCGTTAATCGTTAACAATTATCTTTGACTAAAAATGTCACAAAATGAAAGGAAAATTGAATTAGGCAACAAAGCAATCTAAATCACATAATCAATTGGTTGAATCTATTTGTAGATTTTCCCAACAAGGAGAGAAACCGTTAAGTGAACATCCATGAAAATCTCATTGTATGTCGGCATTCCCTTATGTCCTGTTTAGCCAATTGTTATTATATTTTTGATACTAATAAGATCTATCCAATTGAGCTAACGCTAGGAATATGTATAGACCCAGCAAGAGATGCTGTTGATTCTCTAGTCTGTTTATCTTTTGTGTTCTAACTTTCGTAGTTTTTGTTCATATCTTTGCTTGTTCATGTATCCATAGAGTTCGTTTCTAGTTAGCAAGTACCATATGATTACCAGTAATTCTTTTGCGGTTGCAACTATGGCCTTGGCATGACCTTTTCTGTTTCTTATCCTTTCATAGAATGTTCTTAGATGAGTGTCGTATTTTATTGCGGTAAGTGCGCATTGAACAAGTATCCATCTTAACCACGGTGAACCCTGTTTCGTTATTCTTCCTGTCATGGTTTTTCCAGCTGATTCCCTAATGGAAGGAGTTAGTCCTGCGTAACTTACGAGTTTCTATGGTGTAGAAAATCTTTTTACATCAACTATTTCTGAAGATATAAGCCTTGCAGAGAATGTGTCCATTCCTGTTATGCTAAGGAGAATCTTTACGTCCTTATCATTTCTACATGCATACTTTGATATCTCTTTTGATACTGTATCTATCTGCTGATTGATTGTTTGGATGGATTCAATTGATGTGGTTAGAATTATTCTGTCTATTGGGCTAACTATTGGAAGCAGTGATTTCAACCATTCGATGCCTGAAACACCGAATATGTCAGTCAAATCAGTTTTGTAGTCATATTTGTCAAGGATGGAATGTACTTTATTTACCAGTTTTGTTTTGGTTCTTGATAGCGTTATCCTGTGTCTAACAAGACTTCTTTTGTCTCTATCTTCTTGCTTTGGTACATATGATTCATATATCAAATTCGTTCTGAGTAGATCAGATAATATCCGAGCATCTAGCTTATCTGATTTTATCTTGGCTTCTGCTATTATCTCTGTTTTGTATGGATTGGCAAGTACTGTATCAATTCCATTCTCTTCTGATGTATCGTGGATTCTCATCCACATGTTTCCTGTAGATTCTAATACTGCTTGAGTGGTGGTGATGGTATGACTGGTTTTGTTAACTTGTATCATGAAAAGCAAATTGTCTATACCATTTGCATCATTACCAAAAAAGAATTCATCTAGTATCTTTCCTTTGTCATCCTTAATTACTGCTCTACATTTTCTCTTTCCTACATCTATTCCGAGATAATTCATTTTTTCTAATTTCCTTTTTTGTTACTATCGTTGGCTTTACAGGCGGAAAACATCCATTCACCCTCATAGGGTACTTTGATAGCCGCTTAAGATCTGGTTCAGTCAGAGCCTCACTTCATACGGAGTATGTTCACTTTGAACCTAGCCAACATACAATACTACGAGATACTACGAGATACTACAAGATTTTCATATCGTCAGAGCCGTTTAATGTCATCTGATATTTATATAGTGTTAAATTTGTAAATAATATAAAACCTATGAATGAATTTAATTTAATAGGAAAAATTTTCTTCGCTCCTAATACTTCTGATTCTGAATTAATCGAAAAAGCCAAACTAAGATTAAAAGAACATGGGATACCTGAAGAAACAATTGAAATTAATTATAATGTTCAAGAACTAAATGAAGGTGATTTATATATAATCTATGATCCGCCAGATTTGGTATTGAGAAAAGTGTATGCCAAAACTCCAAGTGGTTTTATTAAAATGAAAAGTGTAAAATCTATCAAACTCTAAATTTATCTCAATCTTATGTCGACTAACTCATGAACTAATTCATCAAAACCCTTAATTATGTTTATCTTCTTATCTGTCCTATGAAATGCATCTCTTAATGTTAATTCGCTATTTTTTTCTAAATCCTCTTTACTTACAATTATGATTTTTTTACTCTTCTTATTTTCTGCTTCTGCAATTTGTTTTGAAAATGATCTTCCTGACAAGTCATAGTCCACTGGAAAATTGTTTCTCCTTAAATACGAGGATAATCGTTCTACATAGTCAAATATTTCGATAGAGTCATATACTATATAATTCAAATCTTCAAACTCACTATTTTTATCTTTCTTAAATATTCCCTGTTGTTTCATTGCCAAAACAATACGCTCAACCCCACCAGCTGCCCCGATGGCTCCAACTTCTTTTCTTCCAAAAGCATCGGTAAGTTTGTTGTATCGACCACCTCCAACAAGGGATCCTAGGTTATTTCCTGTGTCAATTGCTTCAAAAACTAACCCTGAATAATAGTCCAAACCTCTTACGATGCCCAAATTAATTCGAATGTTATTTATTCCTTTATTTGATAACGACATGTTGATTTTTCCTATGTCTTCCCAGCTCTTCAGTTCGAGCAAATTCATAGCACCTTCTAATTCCTTGAAACTACCTTTTTTCTCTGCAAAATTAATCACTTTTTCTAAGACTTTACTATCAATTCTATCACTATATTCTTTTAACACATTAGTTTTTCCCTTCTTTGGTATTTTGTCAATTGCCCTGAATATCTCAAATATTTCTTCATCATTTGATACCTTGAGAATATTTTTGATATATTCTTCAATTAAATTTCTACTGCTAATATCGATAAGTATATTTCTCAATCCAAGTTTTTGTAGAAAAATTGATGTAAATTCAATTATTTCAGTATCAGATTCTATTGATGAAGGCCCGTATATTTCAATGTCCCATTGATGGAAAAATCTGTATCTTCCTGCTTGTGGCTCATCATATCTCCAAACTCCCCCAAATGAGGCCATTTTTGTGGGAATCTTCAGATCTCTTCGGGATACAAAGTATCTTGTTAATCCTATGGTTAAATCAAATCTAAGAGCAATATTCCTATTCCCTTTGTCTACGAAATTGTAGATCTCCTTAGTTATGGAAGGACCTGACTTTGTCTCGAGGGTAGATAATAATTCTAATGGAGATGGTTCCATCAACATAAAATTAAAAATTCTTGCAGAGTCTATGAATGCATTTCTGATCACATTGATGTCCTTGTACTCGTCTGGCTCTAGATCTCTCATCCCTCTCGGCAGTAGAAATTTCATTGTTGTTTAGACTGTCAATATTTTTTAAATTTAGATTTTCCGGTTCATTATAATATCTATCAGTTTAATAAGACTGTATGTTTCTTGACAGTGTTGAATATCTTGACCATATGACGGACGCATACTTACGTATCAGAGGTCAAACCATGAATGAAGCTTTTGAATATTCAGCAATGGGCTTGGTTAATATCATGTATGATATAGAAAATATAGAGAAAAAGCAGCGGATTCCTATTTTTGCAGAGGGTGACGGGTTAGAGAATTTATTGTTTGATTGGCTTGATAAAATCTTGTTGTTGATGCTCATTGATAAAGTGATTTTTTTAAAGTTTAAAATTGAAATTACCTTTGATGAATCTTCTGATAAATACATTATTACTGGCTATGGTGAGGGTGAACTTGTCGATCTTAGTAAACATGAACTTAAAGTGGAAATTAAGGGAATAACCTATCATGAAATGAAAATACTCAATTATAAAGATACAAATGAAACCATAATTGAATATATAGTAGATTTATAGCTCTTTAACATTTAAGATGCGTTATATCTGTTCTTGCAATTCTAAGATTCATTAGAAGATAGAATATTATTATTCTGTTTATAATAAATGGTTAAATCTAGACTCAAATGATATAAATATTTTAATATTTATATCACTTTATCAATAAATTATAGTGCTTTTAAAACATGAAAAAAGAAAGAAGATAGAATATTCTTATTTAATCTATTGCGTTGATATGGTTGATCATTTCTTTATAAGCGTTTTTTCATATAGCTATATATGGAAAATTCATTATCTACTGGTATCTCATGTGTCAGTTTATAACAATGTGTCGCATACTAACAAGGATGATCTGATTTATTCACTCAGTTAATTCGACTCTTTTATTTAGCCTATATAAATTAGATAAGATATACATTTAAAGGACTTTACTCTTAATGTCAAAATCTTGGATAACAACCAATAGATAAAATCATGCAAGCAAAAGGTATCACACAAGTTTTTTTATTGATAGTTTGAAATTATACTAGTTTTGCATTATTTCTGATCCGATTGATTGTTCTCAGATCTTGGCTTATCATTTTGTAAAATAATTACAATAAATGGCGTTGAATATCTGAGAAATATAAAAAAAATTAATATTTAACAAAATATATTGTACAATTGAATGCGGTTTACTTATGTTTAGTTTTTATACGGATACGCTTCCTTAGAAATGTTATGAATTTTTCATTAATATAAAAATTCATGTGATCGTAAAGTCTTATATATCAAATATTAATATAGATTATCCGTAAAAATGACTAACGAATCAGGATCTACCTCTTCTAATACTATAATAGAATTATCGGAAAATAATTTTGAACGCTTTATATCTGATAACAAGATCGTCTTGGTTGATTTTTGGGCAACATGGTGTGGCCCATGCCAATTTATGCTTCCAATATTTGATAAACTTTCCAAAAAATACACGGACAAAGTCAAATTCGGTAGATTAAACGTAGATGACAATCAATCAATAGCAATGCGTCTGGAAGTGTATGCAATACCTACATTTGTAATGTTTGTAGGTGGTAATGCAGTAGATAGAGCAGTTGGTGCAGTAGGTGAAAAGGGATTGGATGGTCTACTCCAAAAAACCAATCCTAACAAATGAAATCTATCATTATAATTACGAGTTTTATTCTTAAATTTCCTATTTATAGGTTCTGTTTCATCATCAGGTGTTTTATTCCGTTGTTGGATTTCAGTTGTTGATTTAAAGTGTTGGGATTCAGTTGGTGCAGCTCTTTCAAAGTATTCTTTGAATTGGGATTCACATTTTGTCAACACTTCGTATATAAGATCCTTTTCAGGTATTGGAATTTTATATTTTTCACAATATCTGCAAATATAATATAACGAACCTGTGAGTTGCTCAAATAATAGTTCATTCATTTTTTTTATTCTGATAGCCCGATCGTATTCCTTTATTGCCATTCGCAAAATATCCAGTTCATTTGTCATTCTATTGTAGTCTCACTCATTTTCTCAAAATATCTTTTTAATCTCTCAATAAATTCGTCATTTGTATTGTTATTTCCAGATTCAGTAATCTTTTTTCTAAGTTCGTCTATTGATTTATTTATCTGAGACTGTGGAACGTTTTCAAGTACACTTGTCAAAACTTGGTTCTGATATATAACATTCTTCATAGTTACTTCCAAAAGATCAAATACAACATCAAAACCATTGTTAATTCTCTCCAGACTCGCCAGATTTGTTTTTATCTCATGATCATCGGGGTAAGTTGAAAGTAATCGTTGTCTTTCTCTTTCACTTTGTTCTAGTTTACTCCTAAAAAATCCAAAAATCTTTTTAACTTCATTCTCATTTAACAGGTTTTTACGTAAAATTTCTTTTTCCTCCTCATTGAACATCTAAATTCGCTCTCCTTTTCTTTTACGTTCTTCTTTAACCAATTCTTCTATTGGATCTTCTAACAATTCTTCTTTATTGATCTTTTTTTTCTTAGTTACAACTGCTACTCTTTCATTTCTTAAATCTTCCATATACCATTCTAATTTATCACCTGCTTGAATATCCAGATAGGAAACTATACCTTCTGGAATGGTTGCCCTTAAGGATTTAGTTCCTATTTTGGCTATACTAACTGTACTTTCCAAAACCATATTCTACTATACATATACACTGTATATAAAGTCTATCGTTTTAATGTCATTCAGTGATCATTAAAACGATAGACAAGTTTATATGATTGTAATACGATAGATATAACGGTAGATAATATGGCAACCAATATAGATTTCAGAAAAACCAATGGTTTATTGATTTTACAACAAGGTAGTATTATTACTAATTCTGATAGTACTTTTACAGTAAAGTTGCTTTGTTGCATGATTCATCCTGATTACAAATAATCTTTATTTAACGTCTTGTCTAAAGAGACAAAAACTTGTTATATAGCGACGCTTTTAGCATCAGCTCTTGCTTCATGTTTTCCATTTTGATGGAATAAACATATTC
>JBBRRF010000095.1:0-6285 GCA_038200885.1 Candidatus Nitrosocosmicus sp. | reverse complement strand
TTGGATATTATCCTAATAGTAGACCTATTGCGCAATTATTAAGTTATGGGCTGATTTTGTTGGACAAACCACCTGGCACTACAAGTCACGAAATTGTTTCATACGTTAAGAAAATACTTGGTTTGGAAAAAGCTGGACATAGTGGAACCTTGGATCCTGGGACAACTGGATTGTTACCTGTTGGTTTAGATGAAGGAACAAAAATAGTACCAGTACTACTCATGGGGCCAAAGGAATATGTTGCCTTGGCTAGACTTCATAGTCACGTTTCCAATGAAAAACTCGGTCAAGTACTGAAGGAATTTACGGGTCCTATATATCAAAAGCCACCCCAAAGATCATCTGTAAAACGTGAGACACGTATTAGGACGATTTACGAATTGGAATTACAAGATCAATTTGATCGATTGCTACTATTAAGAACATTATGTGAGTCTGGAACATATATTCGTAAACTAATATATGATATAGGGGAAGTACTTGAAGTTGGTGCCTCAATGATAGAGTTACGGAGGACTAAGGTTTGTAATTTTGTAGATGAAACCAAATTTGTTAGGCTACATGATCTGGTAGACGCATTTCAGCTGTATAAAGAATCTGGCAATGAAGAGAAACTTCGAAGAATAATACTCCCAATTGAAATGGCTATGACTCATATTCCAGCAATAACTATTAGAGATACTGCAATTGATGCTCTATGCCACGGCGCACAGTTAGCACTGCCAGGCATAGTGTCCATTCCTCAAAACCTAAAAAAGGGCGATTTAGTAGGTATCTATTCACTAAAAGGAGAAATCGTTGGACTGGGCATTTCTGTATTAGAATTTGATGAATTTCTTAGTAAAAAGAAGGGGATTTGCTTCCAAATAAAGAGAATAGTTATGAAACCAAACACATATCCCAAATTTTGGTCCACATCCGACACTAATGCGAACCCAACCAATCCTGACATAAGCAGTGATGAATCGATCTTTACCTAATTTTGAATTTCTGATCCAACCACAACTTGTGATTGTCAGGCAATTTTATTGAATGTAGATCGATCAGAACTAAATTATTAAATAGTCTCCCCGAATCCCGGATTTGTTTTATCTAGCATCGATATTTTTCTGGCGAGGTTTTCCATAGTACCAGGCAAATGACAATTACACATGCAGTCATCACATTCTATGTGTTTTAAATTCTTGCAAGAGATTGAAAGTTGTAATTTTTCCATATACCTATCTTTTGATAACGTGTTCTAAATTTAATTGTTTAATCCATAGAAAATTTTATTTAATTTTGATGTGTTATATCACCAAGTACAATTTGGTGGTGAGATTTGGTAATAAGGATCTGGCTAAATATCCTTTCTTAAAAGAAGCATTTTCATATATTACTAAATATGATTTTAAACTCGAAGATCTTGACAGTAGTGATTATCTTCATCTTATAAACAAGGCAAATGAAAAAATAGAGCAATATTTATTTTTTGGAAAGTATGAATATCAAATTAATTATAACAAAACACATGAAACGATAGTACAAGAAGAGGTTATAGTATTCCTTATCTCATTGTTATTAGTCAAATCTGTTTCAATCGAAGCAGTGACTAAAAAATTTGCATTGTTGGAATCAATGAGATTTGAAAAGTATCTTATTTCTGATTTAAATACAGTTAATCGAGATGATAAAACTATTAAACTGATACTCTACAAGATTTTTGAGGATTTATTTAGTACTAAAATCTTGTTAGAAGAAAATGTTTATAACTTTTACAAAATCCAAATCACTGATTATTTGGATCACCCCATTGCATTTCAAGAGAAAGAATGGAGTTTAGTCAATAGAACTCTTCACAATGGATTTGTGTATTTGGATGGGGGTGAAATAGTAAGGTTATTCAGAAATGAACTTTATTTACTAATAATTGACAGGATCAAGAAAATGAGCATTGATAGAATCCCGGATACCATAATGGCGATTTCAATTTCTATCAAAATTCGATGGGAACAAATGCATCCGTCATTTTATACACCTGTTTACAAAGCAGTTACACCTCCATGCATCCAACACATATATGATCAAATTAGTAAAGGTGAGAATTTGCCCCATCCTGCAAGGTTGCTTTTGGGCACATTTCTAATTTATTCCAATAAAACTCTGGAGGAGATGTTAGAGTTTTTCAAAAGATTACCCGATTTCGATGAAAAAATTACTCGCTATCAGTTGGAACATCTTGCAGGTAAAAAAGGTGGTTCTAAAAGATATTATGTTCCCTCTTGTGAAAAGATCAAACTGGAAAATTTATGTTATGAGACAAAAATATGTCAGGGAATTAGCAATCCTATTCAGCTCGTTAGGAAGAAATCGGATATCTAGTATGTCTGATGCGTTATCCTTTGATTCAAACGATTTCATCAAAAAGGGCAAGCATACACCCAAATACCAAAATGCAGAGCCGGACGATAAGAATAAGAATTGGCTTGAAGGGATCTTTAGGAGATACTACTTTTATCATTACTCACAACTTGAACTGGGTGAATTGATTAATGAACATGAATTTGGATTTAGACTGTTCGACGGAAAAATCCATAGGCACTTAGCCTTTAACGATAAGAAAGAGTTATATGCATATATCATAAAATTTTCTCCTTCTGACATCTTTTATTCCTCGTCCCGGTATCAAAATCCGAAAGCAGAAATCGATCAAAAAGGCTGGATCGGGTCTGATCTTATATTTGACATTGATGGAAAGGATCTTCATTTAGAGTGTGCTCAAAGTCATAACTTAGTTTTGTGTAAGGATTGTAGCTTTATTTCTAAAGGTGTCATCTCCAAATGTGAAGGCTGTAATAGTACTCGATTGCAAATTATCGATATACCGTGCACTAGATGTTTCAAATCTCTAAACGGGGAAGTCAAAAAGCTAATAGAAATACTTTATGAAGATTTTGGAATTGATAAAGAATGTATATTTATCTATTTTTCGGGCAACAACGGATATCACCTTCACGTTGTCGATAAGACTTTTTATGGTGCATCTGCTAAGAAAAGAAATGCTTTTGCACAATATTTAATGTGTAAAGGATATATGATTGAGAATTTAGGTATTAGAAAAAACGCCGAAGGCGTACTTATTCCGATACACAACAAGGTTCTTTATAACCAGGGCTGGAGAAAAAGAATTTTTGAATCCATGCATTTACCCATTCAGAATCATAGGATTGATAACAAGTTTGTCAAGAAATATAATCGCATGCAGGATGCAAATAGTAACAACATCAAGGACATTATTAGTACCCATATTTTTGACCTATCTGCAAAAATCGACCCTAACGTCACTATGGATATACATCGAATATTCAGACTAGCTGGCTCCATTAATAGTAAGAGTGGATTAATCAAAGCTTTTTGCAAAGACTTGGATTCATTCAATCCATTTGTAGATGCATGTTTTATCGGAGATTCTAGCGTTGAAATAGATTCAAAATTAAACATCAAAATATCATTGAAAGGAAAACAATTTAATATAAAAACTGGAACGAATACTCTTCCAGAGTATGTGGCTGCTTATGTGATTTGTAAGGGCATTGGAGATATTCAGGAATAAACATAGTATTAAATTATAATCCCCAGGTTATGAGTGATGGACCATGGATCCGATTATGAACCGACTGTAGAATACTGGGTCATTGCATTTTTTAGATCAAATTCAAAAAATAGAACATATTACAGGCAATTCATGGCTGCCGGATTTTATGAAGCTTTTGATATCGTGATGACTTTTTCTGAAAAAACATCTTGTCAAATTCTTTGGTATAAAGAGAAACGAAAGTGTGATTCAAAATTCACAGAATTAGGTATACCTTTATTGGAAAGCTTTTGTACTTTTTGCAATAAAGAGTTTAATAATATTGAGCCAATAAGGTGTAATTATGAAAAAAATAATTTCAGTTGCAAGTCTGAATTTTGTTCTTTAGATTGTAAGCAGGAACATATTTATTTGAAGCACGTTAGATGACTACTTGATTTTTATAATCAGATCGCTTTTCTTATTATTTCTAAGTAACTATTGACCATGTCCGGATCAATTACGCCTTGAACCACCGAGGGAACGCCGGATTCCAAAACTATATCCATTGCTACTGCACTGTAGGGGATATCAAATTCCTCAATCTCTTGTGAATCTTGAGTTTCATAAATTTGTTCATCGCTATTTCCAGTAATTTTGAATGCCAAAATCCTGTCAATCTTACGCATACCTGATCCTCCGCCCCTACCTCCTGCTGATCCACTCGATTCTTTAACCATCAAAACAAATATTGTATTATCTTTCTTACTGTCATCTACTATGTTCAAATTAATTTCCTGAGATGAAACTATCAATTTCCGCCCTGGAAGTTGCAGTGTCCCTGATACTTTAAAGACCATGCGATTAAGAGAATACATGCTCATAAAAATATTTATTGTGTCTGGTATGTTGGTAGAAATAAATAATGAGTAGATAAAGTAATCTATCAATTATGGCTAAGCCTGAAAACGGGGATTATCTTACTACAATCGCTTGGGAAACTGAAGGTGTAAAATTGATTGATCAAACTAAATTACCTGAATCACTTGAATACATAACCTGTAAAAACTATATGGATGTAGCAGACGCAATAAAAAAGTTGGTAATTCGTGGCGCACCTGCAATTGGTGTTGCTGCCGCAATGGGGCTTGCCCTGTGTGCTAATAAAAGCACCTGCAATAACAAGGCTAAGATGATGGAGGAGTTAGGACTTGCATACGATATCTTGCTCAAAACCAGACCCACAGCTATTAACCTAAAATGGGGATTAGATAGAGTGCTTGAGGAAGCAAAGAAATACGATAGGGTAGACGATATCAAGAAACATACAATTCTTCAAGCAATTAAGATGTCTCACGATGATGTTACAACCAATAAGCTGTTGGGAAAATTTGGCTCTGATTTGATCAATGATGGGGAGGCAGTAATGACTCATTGTAACGCTGGAGCATTGGCTACAGTTTCTTACGGAACAGCGCTGGGTGTAATAAGGTCAGTAATGGAGTCAGGGAAGAAGATTAGTGTTATTGCAACAGAGACCAGACCCGTAATGCAAGGATCAAGGCTTACCGCTTTTGAGCTAGTGCATGATGGTATCGATGTTAGTTTAATTCCAGATACTGCAGTCGGTTATTTAATGTCAAATAAGATGATTGATAAAGTAGTGGTAGGAGCTGATCGAATACTAAAATCGGGCCATGTTTTTAATAAGATAGGTACTTATCAGGTGGCTCTCCTTGCTAAAGTCCATAATATCCCATTTTACGTTGCTGCACCATTGTCAACTTTTGATATGGATAATAACGAAGAAGATATCGTTATTGAAGAGCGTTCCGTAGATGAAGTAGTAAAAATAGGCGAAAAAAGAATAGCACCAGTAGGGGTAAGAATTTTTAATCCTGCATTTGATATAACCTCTCCAGAGTTAATTGCCGGAATAATCACGGAGAAGGGTGTGATTTACCCACCATATGAAATAAACCTAAAGTCACTATTTAAGTCTGACAAATAATAGGGATGCGACGTCTAAAGACCAATCAAAAAAATTTAAAAAGCGGTTTACTACACATTGAATAGTGCATACAGAGCAAATAACAACGGACCGAGTCTTTTCTGAATTAAGAAAATGTATGGATCCAGAAATTCCAGTTAATGTAGTGGATCTTGGTTTGATCTATAATGTGGATGTTTCTGAAAAAAATAATATTGATATTAAAATGACTATGACTACTCGTGGTTGTCCCTTACACGATACTTTAGTGAGTGACGTAAAAAAATATGTTAATACCATAGAGGGTGTTGGAGATATTAATGTACAAATAGTGTGGGATCCTCCATGGTCTATTGAAAAAATGAATCCGGCGGTTAGGGATAAACTCGGATTCGGCAAACCAGCCTTGAGATTTAAGATTGACTATGAAAAGTATATGCCCATGAAGGCCGGCAAAGTAACTAAGCAGGAGGATGGATCCTTAGCTCTAGTTAATGAAAAAGGTCAAGGATTCATGGTAAATGAAAACATTATCGAGTTTTGGGAAAATTGTACAGGGGATAAAACCATAAACCAATTAGCCGACAATTTCTCAGAAAAATTAAGTCTCCCACGACAACAGGTAGAACAAGAGGTAGTTCAGTTGATTCAGCAACTGATGGAAGCAGAGTTGTTGCTGCCTCCTAATGAGAATTGATCGGGTTTAGATAGATGTGACCAGACCAGACCAGACCAGACCAGA
>JBBRRF010000094.1:0-6286 GCA_038200885.1 Candidatus Nitrosocosmicus sp. | reverse complement strand
GTCTTGGGGATCCGTAATGTATTACAAGATCAATTGAGCCGATATCTAAACCCAATTCAAGGGAAGATGTACACACCACAATTCCAGCTATACCAATCCTCAAAAATTTTTCAGTTTCTTCTCGAGCATCTCTTGATAAAGAACCATGATGTACCTGAACTTGTAAATTACATTGATTTTTCAACACGGTACCCATAAATTCAGATTCATCCCGAGTATTAGTAAATAACAAAACAGAAGAGTCTGAATGAGTTTTAGATACATAGTCTAAAATATATGTGGAAACTTCTTTAATTGATCCATCTACATGCTTAAGTTCAATATCGTATTTTCTAAGTGTTTTGTCCACTAATATTGCACATTTTTTATCTTTCCCTACCAAAAAACGAGCTGTTTCAGCATGATTCCCAACAGTAGCTGATATACCAATTCTACAAAAGCCAGTAGAAAAAAAAGTCAGACGTTCCAGACACAATGATAGGTAAGATCCTCGTTTGGACGATATGATCTCGTGAATTTCATCAATGATAATCCATCTTACCGTTTTCAATAAATGACCCATCTTTTCATTAACTAATATAATTGACAAGGATTCCGGAGTTGTTATCAGTATGTCAGGTGGATTTTGATAAATTTTTTTACGCTTGGTGTATGATGTGTCGCCATGCCTTATTTCGACTTTTAGATTTTCGGAAGTTGCATACTTTATGATTCTTCTAAAAACATCGTTGTTGAGTGAGCGTTGCGGTGTAACATACAAACACCTTATCCCGTCCCCATCCATGGATTCCCCACATTTGTCCTCAGCTAACATAGTAATTACAGGAATTATAGCAGATTCAGTTTTTCCCGAACCTGTGGGAGCTACCAATAGAGAATCTCGCCTTCGTGCCAAAACTCTATATGATTGGTCCTGGATGGAAGTTAATTTTGCAAAGGATTCTTTTGAAAATTTATTTAATATATGTTGTTCTAATTGAGCGTAACTACTTTTCAACTCTATCAGGCTGTTGGTTTTGCTTAAGTTTAGAACCCTTTTTATTTATTTTTTCTATCTTTCTAGATTTTTCTATAGTATTGCCTTGACTCCTAAAGATAAACTCATAAGCAAATATACAAATCAAAGCGACAACAAATATAAAAATTGATGAGAAAAAAACCAAATTGTCAAAATAATCTGCCATAGTTTGGACTAATATGCATTGGTAATCATCTTATAAATATGTTAAACATCAATTGAAAAATAAAGAAATAGGTTTTTATATTCAAAAGTTCCTTGTTAATTGTTTTACTATTTGATTTTAATCAAAAACAGCGATTCAAATGTACTCGAGGTCCTTTGAATCGAGCCAGAACTTACAAGATAGTCAATCGGTAATGGCAACAATTTTGCAGAATCTTCCTAAAGAATGTTCTCTGACCAAAATTGAATATGAAGGTCCTAGGATAGCACTTCACACAAACAAACCTCAATTTTTGCTCGAGAATAACAAAATCCTGTCTAATATAGTTGGCCAAATAAAAAAACGAATAGTATTGAGGATAGATGAAGCAATCAGAATTGACGAGAGAGAAGTTCAAAAGGTAGCAGAAAAGCATGTTCCTAAGGAATCAGGGATAACGGATATATTGTTTGATCCTGCGTTGGGAGAAGCCATCATATTTGTAAGAAAAATATCTGAAATAATAAAGGATGAAAAGATCATAAATAATATCATCCTAGAATCAGGTTGGAAAATATCATTTAAAAAGGCCCCAAAAAGCATGGTCGCAATCAAGAATTTTAACAAGATTATTAGGAATTCTTCAGACTATCGTATTCAGTTTTATAAGAGAATAGGTGAGAAAATATTTCGTGAAAAGTTGGATCCAAATATTGAGGCAAATTTAAACTCCTTGGGGGGATTTGCGGAAATTGGCAGATCGTCAATGATATTGAGCACCAATGAAAGTAACGTTTTGCTGGATTGTGGTATGAACATATATACTAAAGATCCTTTGTCAAGGTTTCCGCGATTTGACTCTACCGGAATCAAGCCTTCTGAAATTGATGCTGTTTTGTTAACACATGCCCATTTTGACCATACTGGATTTTTGCCTATGTTATTCAAGTACGGGTACGATGGTCCTGTGTATTGTACAGAACCCACTTCATACCTAATTTATGTTCTGTATAGAGAATATGTGAAACGCTACGGATCTGATGCACATTATTCGGATAAGGAATTTGAAAAGATTTTTTCACATCTAATTCATCTTAATTATAATATCGTTACCGATGTTGCCCCTGATATTAAAGTCACATTTTACAATGCAGGACATATTATTGGTTCTTCGTCGTTTCATCTCCATTTAGGAAATGGGGATCACAATTTTGTTTATACTGGGGATATAAAATTTGGAAAAAGTTCATATTTGGAAAATGCAGTGTGGAATTTCCCCAGAGTAGAAACACTGCTAATTGAAGGAACAAATGGCGGGAGAGAAGACTCATATTTATCTCGAGAAGATGCACAAGAAAGATTAATAGAAGAGATCAATAAGGTGATCGGGAATCAAAAATTGGTTTTGATGCCTGCTCAGTTAATTGGAACTTCTCAAGAATTACTAATTACGTTGGATATGCTTATCAAACAAAAAAAAATAATGAAATGCAAATTATATATTGATAAGTTGGTAACCGAAATTAATTCTATACACGAATTCAACTTGGAATTCTTAAATCGAGAGTTACAACAATCCATCATCTCAAATGATTATAATCCCTTCCGCTCAAGAAATATAACATCAATTTCCGATATAACTACTCAGGAATTGGATCCAGGCATCATCATCTATCCTTCTTCAATGTTAAATTGCATCTACTCAAAGGATTACTTAAAAAAGGTATCAGCTGATCCAGGAAATTTAATAATTTTTACAAATAAACCAACAGGTATGACTTTAGGAAAAGAGATTATAGAAGGGCAAAGAAAGTTTTCTTTAAACGACGAGGACTTTGAGATAAGGTGTGCTATTGAAACAATGTACTCATTTAATTCGCATTCTGATTTTAATCAACTAAATGCATATATTTCTAGACTTAGACCGAAGCTTAGAAAAATATTTGTAAATCACGGCGAGAAATCCAAAGTCCAAAACTTTTCTGGTTATTCTAGCAAAGTCCATAACATTTCAACACAGTATTTGCAAAATCAAGAAGCCATAAAACTATTGTAATGTAACAAACACATAGACATCGGTATTATTGGGTATCTTGATTGCTTTGCCATATTTTTACTTCGGGGGGCGTTATTATAATACGTTCTTCACCCAATCTCGCAATATCTCCCCCTAAGATGGTAACGGATTTATAAAGATCTTCCACGACTACTTTCAGCTCTTCAACGTCTCTCTGTGCCAACGGTGTTATTCTGATAATAATTATCATATTTTTTTCGATATCTCTTTTAATTTCAATGATATCCTTTGGATTACGGAGTGTAAAAGTCTTTAAATAAATAGGCCTTTCCCCAATTTTCTTTGTTTGCATATTATCAGATATATAATTGGTGTATAACCTACTTGATTAATATAAAGATTGAAAGATACTAAAGGCAAAATATAACAGCATATTCAAATTCTGTAATCTTCTATTACATTTTTTGTACATGGCAGAGATGAAATTGTCCTAACCAAATTTTGTCTCCTATTAATCACTGAAACTTCGTATTCATATTCCGCCTCTGTGTCAGAGTAACGCAAGGTAATTTGTATGGATAATTCCAATAGGTTCTTATGCTTTCGTAAATCTGGACGAACATTTAGCCTCAATATAGACGTTGGACCTGGGACTGTCATCGGCTGTACTAAATAATCGGTATCATTGCACAAGGATTTAATCATCTCATTCTCAGCATGGTTGCGCCCTACAATTAGTTTTGAGAAGGAGTTCAATCTAAAGTGCCTCCCTATTTTTAAGAGTTCTACATCATTGATACTTGGCTCTGGAACTGAAAATTTGAATAGATCCCTAACTCTTTTTGAAAATTGAGGATCAGTTAAAAGACATCCACCAGCAGAATTAGGTGGATTTGCGATCCCATATTTATCGGCCAAATCTAGTTGGCCCTTTCTGGAACGTCCTCGTATGGCTCCAAGCATTGAACGATTAATCGATCCATTGCTTTCCGGATTTGTTAATGGCAGCAACCGGGCTGATAATGGTCTAAGCACCTTCCCTTCCATTTCGGTGCCTTTTTCAATGATAGACAGAGCGTTTGAATTTTGACTCATCGGTCTCTGATGTAGGACTTCACCGGTAATGATAAAATCGGCCCCAATTTCGTCCATATGTTTCTTAGCTTCATCATACATCATCATCCTACAGTCTATGCAAGGATTCATACCTGAACCATATCCATGTTTAGGATTCTTTAACATGGTGAGATATTCCTTTCCTAAGTAAACGGTTTTTAACTTTATGTCAAGTTCTGAGGCAACTTCTAGAACCTTGTGTCCACACCCCTTCCCACAATCAAAGTCGCAGAATGGTGTCTTAATTGCAACTGCCTCTACCTCAATACCTTGTTCCTTCATCATCCTAACTGCCAAGTGGCTGTCTAGACCTCCCGATAATAACGCTACTGCCTTAGTTTTTTCCTTATCACTTGTATCTTTGGCACCATGGTTAAGCAGTTCTTTTTTTTCTTCCGATGTTGATTTCGTTGAAGTGGATTTGAACATTATGTCTCGAATTGTATATAGTTGCTTACTGACATCTTTATACTTAGCTATCTTTGAAGTTAAACGTCAGACTTTTTTGATTCTCAGAAACATAACCCAAGAATGCTAGTATTTTTTTCTTGAGTTGTTTTAGCGTACCTGATATAGAGATAACCATCAATTCCAAATCAATAAGGCTCAGAGATATCAATGTATTAGCCAAAGATTCCAATCGGCATTTTAATATGACAATTGTATCAGGAATATTATTAATCTTGATAATTCGGATGTTGGTTTTACTATAATCAATTGATCCAAATAACCCCAAATATCTTCCAGAAATTTCTTCTAGAATCGCAGATTTATTTAAAGATAAGCGACCGGATAGATAGATACCAATATAACGATATTTTTTTTTAGAGAGGGTCATAAATCATACCTCTCTTTTTACGCGACAACCATAGGTTTAGGTCAGACCAATATTCGGTAGAAGAGACTTCCAATTTATCAAGGATAGAATTGATCATTCGCGAAGAAATTAGCTCATAGATATTCTTTGCACCACTGGATAGGATTAATTGATGTCCATATCTTTTACAGAGACCATAAAAATATTTCATATATGAAAACCATCTACCTACTTGCGATGTATCTAAGTATCTTAGTTTTGAGACCAAAAATTCAAATCCAATATTCTTGCCTGATAATTTCCTCAATAGATTCTTAGGATTAAAAAAATCATTTATTGTCAAGATATCTGTATTGCCATATGTATTATCAAGATTTCCAAGGAAATCTTGATAATACATATAAAAATAGTTCTTTTTTATGGTAGTGATACCTTGTTTGGTATTTTCTATCCTCAACACTAGGGAGTCCTTTTCTATAGCTGGCGAGTTACTGTTGTAAATTCCCATTACATCTATGGAAAAGAATTTTTTTATGAACGATATTGTCTCTTGGGGAAAAGAAAAACCAACTGAGAGGTCTATAATATTTCTATTTTTGATCAACAGTAATCAGTCTATTTTTCAAATTTTCCTTTCTTTTTGAAAATCATTCTAACGGCATCTGTATCAGAAAGTAAAAGAGCCCTTGCACAAAGTTTTTGCTTATCTAGACGAATATATACCGAGCCTTTTTCATCAAGGTTGTTTTTCAAATATTGATCAAGGTCCTCAGATCCATAGTTAATTCTTAACTGATTGCAGAGGTCTGCATATAGACGATCTATATCGGATGACGTTGATATGATTAACCGCATTATTGGATTCTTCCAATGCCCCTCAGTTTTAGCACAATCAATTGTCACTATATTGGTAGAGAGTCTAAAATTTTCCAAAATATGATTTAATATTTTGTTTTCATCCTCCGTTGCATGGACTAAAATAGAGATATCTACGGATGAAAACAATTCAAAAATGAAGAAATACTAAGTATCTGCTTCTTTGCCTAATTCTTCTTTTGAAGAGGTTGCAACCGCTTCTTCTGTAGAAACTTCAGAATTAGCTTCTGTAGAAACTTCAGAATTAGCTTCTGTAGAAACTTCAGAATTAGCTTCTGTAGAAACTTCAGAATTAGC
>JBBRRF010000093.1:0-6439 GCA_038200885.1 Candidatus Nitrosocosmicus sp. | reverse complement strand
TCCACCTCTTCTTTGGTTTTCAACCTCTTGGCTACATCATACAGTTTCTGGGGAAGGGGTAAGCATTCTCTAATCAAGGATTCAATCTTTTCTATATCTCTGCATACATTGCTTTGGTCCAAACCAAATAGAAATTCCATCAGGGTGTAGGTGATGTAAAGCCTGTAGTATACCAAGACCATGATAACTCTGTCCTTAACAAGGAGCTTGAAGCGTCTACCTGCTCCTACAGCTCTTTCTCTTTGTCTTTCCTTTCTGGAAGAAAGACGCTTTATTTCGTACTTGTCATATCTTGATTCTATAATTTGAAAAATATCATCAAACTGCTTTACCGATAGACCTGTAAATGATTTGAACAGTATTGGTTTTCTGGATAATCTATCGTATGTTAACAAAAGATGGACATGTTGGTTTAAAACACATGGAAATAAAGCTGTTTTGGCTAATTATACAAGAGATCTAATGTTGCTGAAACCTGCAGAAAATCATGATCTTCACCCGAGTTGTTCAAAACTTCACCCACGACATACAGAAAATTACCGCTCTTATAACTTGAGGTAGATGTAATATTCAACCCCTCAATTTGTAATATAGGTTCAACACTGATTTTTATATCACTTGCCCCTTGTGCAAATATATTTTGATTCTCCAAAATAAAAAGCCCGATAGGAAGAGCTATAATCGTTAAGGCTAATAAATATAATTTATTCATTTATGAACGATTCAAATTAATTTTCGAAAGTTAAATATTTTTCTAATATTTTTTTAGATTTGTATAGTTGATTTCCAAAATTGTTTAATTGGAATAATTTAATGGATCTATTAGATTGCTAAGTATGCAAGTTGGGTATGAGATAGACTAATTAAAAGATATCATATCTCAGTCAATCCATTTAATTGAGAGTAAATTAAAGTAAGTCATCGGTATAAAATCCTCATTTCAAGCACAAAAACCAACACCAGAATTAGTCAAACAATCAATCTATTTTAGCATGAATTATTGATATTTTTGGTCTTTCGTATCTTTGGACGATAGGGCGGTTTGGACGATTATTATGCCATAATTGTCTACAGAACCCGGTCAACCCGGATTTATCATAAATCCTAAATTTCTTTCCTGTCAATTGAAAAAGATATACAGATAACCAATATAGAAAGATGTTGAAAAAACATCGTCCCAATCGTCCATCAGTACCAGTAAATGGTATCTATTTGTTCTCAAAATCGTAGAAAAGTGTTATTGTTTATTTAGACGATACAGTTGACGATTATTATCGAATCGTCAAACATATTGGGACAGTATTAATTGATGGGATAGCTGGAAATCATGATTTATTTCCAAGATAAATAACTGAATTAGAGCAGTAAATTTAAGATAATTCAATTCAAATCCATTTATCCTTCAATCTGTTGTTAGTATAGCCTTATTTACTTTCATCTAAATCTTTAAACTAAATAAAGCGGAAATTTTTGTGTGAATTCGTTATGTTATTTTACCAAAGTTATTATGGTTTCGCCATCACTTCTATCAATATCATCGATAGTCCACCCAGCTATCACGAATTGATCGGCTACTTGTTTGCATGGGTCGTTATAGTTGTGATGTTTGTTACCAAATAACGTTTGTGGATCTAATATTGTACCTTCAAGACCTCTACTATCCAAAATCATTTTATTTGGAGTTTCACTTAATATACATGAATTCATCATTAAATTTGTTTCATAATCAACAGGTTGACCATCGAATGTTAGATACTGTTTGAATCTTGGATCTGATTCGTTATATCCATTTACGGAAGTTAATATGAAGGGTGCAGAAAGGGATGAAATTAAAATACCTCCCAATATTAAACGAGTAACACATAATGAGGCCACGGTATCTTACCAATTAATACTCTTATATACTTTAACTGAACAAGATTCTATTTGATATTACTGTTCTTTCAAATCGGTTTAATTCATATTGTCTAAAAAGTCTTCGACAATTACAAGGGTTTAAGGTTAAAATCTGTCCTAGGTTTCTCATCATTTAGAATACATGCTAAAATTCTTGTTCCAGTCAGACCCAATTGATGGATATGAATTTTATCCTATTCCAATAGACATTCATTTAGGAGTAATTAAAATACCGACTGAAGAAATACTAGATGATTTTGCTATTAATAACACTGACACTGTAATAGTAGGTTCTGATAGACAAGAAGTTCTAGATTGGTTACAGGAACATTTTGCTCGGGAATTTCGGAGATTTGGTCGATTGAAAGAATCCGATGGTATGCTACTTAATCACGAAGTTAAACAAGCATGGACCCGAATCAGAAAACACATTAAAAAAATACCACCATAAACAGGATTGACAATATTAAATTGAGTGAGTTACGTTGGTAGATAAAAGGTGACGTGTAAGCTACACCCAACGATTAAAAAGTTTTAAGTTGGAACCTTAACCTGCAAAATTTAAAAAAGTTTAATAATAATAATGAAAACTGGGAATAATATTGAATTTTAAAATATTATGCGTGACAATTTCCCAGATATTTTTACTAATTTTGTTTCTATCGGACACAGACTTTTTAATGGTTAATGCTTCTTCGGAATCAACTGATATAATCCAAATCCCTTCAGAAGCGACAGACTTTCCGGAGAATAACCAAGAGACTCTAGAAATTTTGTTCTCTAAGGCAACAAGTAGTAGTGACTCTGTTCATGTTATAGGATCAATTAAGAATACTGGACCGAATACATTAAAATATGTAGATGTGACAGCGCATTTTTTTGATGAAAACAATCAAACGGTAGGTGTAACTACTTGTTGCAATGCTGACCCTAAAGATATAGAACCAGGACATACGTCATCTTTTGATAGTTTTAGTTCCTCAGATCAAATGTCTGGGGAACCAAGGTATTTTAGGTTGTCTTTTGACTGGCAAGACACCGGATCCAACAATTATAATCCTGAAATAAATATTCCAGGATTAAATACCAATATCCCTTGTAACAACATCTCCACAGATTTTAAATTAACATCCAATCTTGATTGTTCATCCGATGGTCTGAATATCGTCAATCAAAATGGGTTATCGATAGACCTAAATGGTTATACGATATCTGGTCCAGGATTTCAAGATGAAAATGCAGGTATCAGACTTGTAAATAGTTCAGACATACTAATAACAGGGCCAGGCACAATTAAAGGATTTCAGTTTGGTGTTTTGGATACTCAAGGAGATGGCAATAAAATTTCGAGAGTAACATTTACTGAAAATAAAATAGGCATGTTTGATGTTAAGTCAACGAATACCATAATAGAAGATAATTTGTTATTTGGAAACAGCATCGGTTTCGCTGTTCACTCTTCTACCGGTGCAGCAATAACTACGAATCTCTTAAAATCTAACGGTTTGGCAGGCATAAATTTGATTAACTCTTCAAATAATGAAATTCAAATGAATACGATCCAAGGTTCTGCAACTGGAGTATTCCTAGATGGTCAAAGCGCTGAAAATATCGTCAATTCAAATAGTGTATTGCAAAATATTCGAGTGGACCTGAATAACGGAAATGGCCTGTCAGAACAAGCAAGTAACAATGAGTTTTCTGACAATAACTGTAATACATCAATTCCAGATGGACTGTGCTTGGCTGGTTAATTTATTGATTTTTGTATTTGGTGTGTAAAATCATTATATGATGTTACTCAATCCACTTAAGTCATTTACGAACAAACTTCTTAAATCATATTTGTCTTCAAGGAACTGTTTTGCCATTATTATGGGGACCTTTCAATGGTCAATTTAGTATAATGTGAATTTATGAAACATTTAATTTGTGCAAATTAAAGTTTTCCAAGATTAAAAGTTATTTTTCTTTGCTCTATTCTTGATATGTTTTCTAATCCTACTCCAGGCTTGTTTAGTTTAATAATCTGCATGCGTTATATCTGATTCCTTTAGTTTTTCACATCTTTTAAATTCTCTTGCAAATGCAGTATGTATTCTATCTAGCACCTCTTGTTTATCAGTCCCAACAATCACTTATTCAGTGCTATCGATTGCAAAATCATCCAAAATTTCTTCTGTGGGGATCTTGATTATTCCCAAGTGAATATCAATGGGTATAGGATTGAATTCATATCCATCAATTGGATCTGGTTGAAATAAGAATTTGGGCATAATTTATAACCATCAACGTAATGGAGATAGGTTATTAAATAATTTGTTTTTGACAATCCGAATTGAAAAACAAAAAATATAAAGGATTGTCGAAGCAAACAGCGTATGCTATAACAATTAATGACTCCTCAGGGTTGGATGATACTTTTATAGTATAATTATTATTCTCAGGATCTAAATTTTCTAAGATAGATTTGAATGTAAGCGATGCAGTATCGGTGGATACAGAGAAAAACCCTGATATAATATAATCACCCGAATTGCAACTAGCAGTCGAACTGGCCTCTCGGGTTCCAGTACCTGAAGAACCCTGTATTACATAGATCATCCCGAGCATAGAATTTTTATCGTCTTGAACTCCTCTAATGTCACCTGTTGATAAATTGTTACAACTTAGCGAGGCAATTTCTTCTGATACACACATGGTATTCTGATTTGCCTCTTGCGAACTAGAGGGACTCTGTGATGCTTCACTACTACCTACTCCATCTTGACCCAACGTAGTGCTGCTTTGACTAAAAACGAGATCAAATATTGAAGAATCTTATGGAAGTACTGTTACAGTTATTGCTATAATGGATAATATTGCAATTTTATAATCATAAATCACAATATCGATATTTCGAATAATAAAATAAGGATTTTGGTTAATTCTAAGTAGATAAAAATGATCTGTGATAATTGTGGTAATAAAGTCTATGATATTCTAAAAACATGTCCAACTTGTGGTGTAATCACAAGGACAATTATCGAACAATGCGAAGACAAAGATGCTCAAGACTGTAGACAATTAAAAAAAGATCATAATTAGAAATTGAAAAATAGAGAAGTGTACGCACCAAAGTGGGATAAGGATCGGGTAGTTTAATTCAAAAGTGATCATGTAGCAATCTTACAGAGAAAAACTGGGGTCACAAGTTGAATTCATTATCGCCTTTGAAGATCTCACAAAGGAAGGATATGAAATAAGAGGAATTGATTCAAACAAAGAATCGTTGTCATTTTCAGAGGAGTCGCCTCCTTATATTACTTTCAAAAGTTCAATAAATGAATTATGGATAACATATGATGAATGTCTTGCCAATAAATTCCCCATGTCATGATTACATTTTTGATAACAAGAGAAGATCATGTATGACTTCAAACTAAAGAAATACTATTGAATTGTGGTATTGGAAATTTTATTGCAATCAATATTGTCACCTCTCAATTCAAATCCTTATAAATGGGGGCTTCAATTTTAAAAATTATGCGAACCTTTACAATTTTGTTTTTTTTATTTACTTGGTTAATTTTGGGGATCGGACAATCAATCCTCAAAGAGCCAATAATATACGCTCAAATGGGGACATCACTGGGAGATAATTTAAGTCCTTCCGATCAAAGTTTCAAACCTCTAGCATCCAACTCAGAATCAGAAAAGATAGATTTTACTATCAATCAAACTTCGGGTCAGAAAAACCACAACAATTCAGTCTATAATTTCGAAATTGACTATCCACAAAATTGGATTGAAGAAGACTTAAACAATGTGTATGATATCGGGGAAGGAAAAACAATATTCAAGATCGGGGCTCCTACAAATAATCCTGATTCGATGAGAACTAGCGCAAATACTGTCATTTCCATCGATACCGCAGATACGTCTAGATCTTTGAATCCTAATACACTACAGGTGGAGTCATTATCGCCCGCGGACTATGCTAAAATGGAAACAAATTTGCTTTCTGGTCCTATGGATTTCGGTGGAATGCAAGCAACTCATGATATTACTAGAAACAATACCACAGAGGTATCGGGTCTTCCTTCGTGGAGAATAGACTATATTACAAATATTTCAGGCATACAATCATCTTACCAGTCTAAAGTATTTGTAGTTAATGAGGGTACATTGTTTACTATTGACTTTTTTACTGATCCATTAAAGGTTCCAGAAACATTACCTATATTTGAACAAGTATTAAAGTCATTCAAATTTACTGCATAGAATAAGAATGTAGGACCAAGGGACATATGTCACCCCCTCACAGCAACTGGTACTGGTAGTATGTATTCTAGTTTAAGTGCTTTTACAAAGCGTTCATACCAACCATCATCTCTATGACCAGAGTATCTTTCCTCAGGAGAGCATTTTGTAGTGGATACCCGTTTACCATTGTTGTACCAGTCAACGTAAATTAGAATACATCTATCAATCATTTCATGATCAGTACAATGATTTCCTAATCTGTGTATCAAAAATCTCTTCAATCCTTTCTGAGCGTTTG
>JBBRRF010000092.1:0-6535 GCA_038200885.1 Candidatus Nitrosocosmicus sp. | reverse complement strand
CAAATTGGATGAATATTGACCGTCTTGGTAGGTATTTCTCGGTTATCAATACTACAAACAGTATGTAAACACTATATCAGATACACAAGCCGTTTTGAAGTGCACGTTGATCTCTGTCATATACTTTTTTGTTCTGTCACATTTAGAGTCTATGCTTGAGCCTGGTTGATTGCCTGGGTTAAATTTGAACTGTATGAAGAAGTTATGGTAACAGTCAATTAAGCAATGAAAGTAAACATTCCAATTAGTGAGTTTGATTAGTAAAACTAGATAATTAATATTCTATATTTTATTGCCGTGTTTTCATGGAGAAACCTCTAGGTATTATGTCAATTTGTCGAGAAACAACATGATAAAAATAACATTAAATTTAAACTAGAAAAAACCTGATAATCCAATTTTTTATTAATTATAATAAAATACGTGAATTGATCTTAAATTATTTACGAAAATGGAAATATTTACCTTAATTTTCTATTTATTCATCAATCCCTCTCATGATTGAGACAAATTAAGGACATGTTTTTCTTAAACATTTAGAGAATCCGTTACGAATTTTATCTATGATGATATAATTTAACTGATAAGAAGAGAGCACTTGACCCTATTGCTAGACAAAGAAGACCTGCAGTTAAAAAATATAGTGAATTACCCCAATAACTATTAGTTCCAATTGCTGCGGAATACACATATTCCAATCCAAAAACCATCATAAAAAGAGAAAAAACAGTTCCCATAAAGACAATTATGATTTTAATAGTTTTGTTCATAGAGATTTAAAGATTAGTGATGGTAATCACCTAATGATTAGTCTTTTTATTTCTATTTGTGACAAATACTTTTATCGTGAAGTTCATATGCATTTATAAAAATTAAAATGTAAATTCAGCGCCTTCCTCATAAAAGACTATATAATTTACACCAGTTACCACAGAATCAAAATCTTTCACTACTTGAATATTAATTATCTTTTTATTTCCTCTTTGTAGAAAATTATTGATTTCATCCATTATAGTATTATTCCATCGAAATATTTCCTGTTTTATCATATGTATTTTGAGAATTTTATATATAAAACTGGATCGCAAGTCTACGTTTTTGCGACAAGAACGTCAATCTTACTGGTTCAATCCATTCAAAAATATCATTTTATCAAAGTAGTAATATCTATTATTTTAATTTGTAATCTTTATTAAATAAATATTCAAAGTAATTTGAATATCAATAAAAGGGTTCAATCCATTCAAAAAAATCGAACACTGATTATGAGACCTACAAGTTGTTATCTTACTTTTTTTAAGCATTTCGTTATGTAGAAGGGAAGAGAATTAAATCTTATTAATTAAAAAGTTTTGGCGATGGGTCAATTGAATATTGTAAGATCCTAATCTATGAACTTTATTGAATCTATTACATGTTCTTCTGCATCAGAATAGAGTTTTCCAAATCCGGTGACACCATCACTGCCAACATATCCAATGTTTATCTGGTATAGTTTATCACCATGGTTTGTCAAGATCCCATGTTCAACCCATCCAGTTTCACCAAATCCACTTTGACCACCTGCTTTGACTGTTCCTGCTTCTTCACCATCTATTGTAATTCTATCAAATGCAATATCTTCATAGATTACAGCATACTGGCCCTCAACCTTTGTGTCTGGCGTCATTACTTCAGTCTTTAATACCTCCATCATCTCTTCTGTTATAGGAGTTGTGGGGCTAGCACATGTAACTTCAATGTGCACAAATATGAAATCAGAGTCATCAAAATGAGGCATAGGGTATATTGTGAATTCGTTTAAGGGATCTGAAGATATCATATCGTCTTTGTATTGATGATCAATTGCAATTCCACAGTCTTCGTCTTCATAGGTTTCCCATGTAGGCTGTGCTTCGGTAAACCCGTTTGGAGTCAATGTCATTGAACCAATTATAACCAATACAATCGTGATAATAGGAATCTTTAACAATAGTAGTAACCTTGCAATTTCCAATATTTAACTTTTCAACTTTCTTTTATATCAACTGGCCAATAATGAATGAATAAAAAACAAGTTGGGCAAGTCATTTACATTACCTAATTCTTTCATGCTTACTAAAAGTCACATTTTTTACTCTTGTTATCGACCTTCCAGAAATTCGAAGGAAAAAAATCAATCTATAGAGCAGATCCGATAGTTAGAATCATGAAGATATAAATACATAATTCATGTTGTTAAAAAACAATGAGTTATTATATAATTTTGTTATCTCCTAGTCAACAGGGAATTGAAAAAGTAAAAGAAATTCCGGAACGTGTAGAAAACTTTAAACAATTATGTGAAAGCAAGGGAGTTAAAATACATTCCCATTATTTTACATTTGGACAATATGATGTTGTAGTTGTTCTAGAAGCATCTGACGATACTACTATGATGTCTACACTGTTATCTATAGAAAGTAAAGGCAATGTAAGAACCACCACTCTTAAAGCATTTACTTACGAAGAGACAAAGAAAATCATAGATTCTCTATAAAAATAACACCTTTTATTTATTCCGTTAGTTTACACAAAATCATTAAAAAAATCTCACGGATTTTGCGATCGGTCCAATTATGCAAGAGATCAATTCCATCAAGAATCCTAATTTCATTCAAAGAAACCCTAACGAATAACAAAATTATACAAAAGAAGGTATTATAAATATTCTAAAGTCGGATAAGGAATTTTTAATAAGGGATCGAAGCCCACCGAACCCGCTTAGAAATATACACTAATATACTGAAATTGGACTACAATTAGTAGGATAATGTGCAATTAACGGAACTAACGCCATATCAAAATTTTACTTACGGCTTAAAGTCAAAAGATGTAAAAAGACAATATCCAGTTATGCTGCTGCGGTTTCTAAAGTTTGCAGAAATACAAGGAGAATCAATTGAAGAAAAATGTTTACCTGACAAGCAAAACAGGACAGTGCGCATGCTGTGTTACACCGTTTGCAACACTACCTAGTAAAAGTCTTTTGAAGCCCGTTCTTCCCTTTGTTCCAATAACTATCAAGTCAATTGATTTATCTGATGCATATTGGACTATTCTGCTAACAATTGTTTCGACATCTCTAATAAGCTCTGTTTTTATATCATTAATACCTTCCTCCTTTGCAATTTTGTTTATTTCTTCAAACCATTGTTGAGCCTGATTTGTAATTTCTTGTGAATATTCTTCCTGAGTAAAAGAGTAAATACCTACACTGTAGGGTAATGGTTCTATCACATGAATACACTGTACTTGCGCTTTTTGGAGTTTGGCTATTTCAATTGCATATCTTGCAGCCCTTATAGAATATGCCGAACCATCTATAGGAACAAGGATTCTTTTAATTTGCAGCCTTTCTTTTTTATCTTTTTCTTCTTCTAAATTCTGTGTTTTCATATTTTCCAACGAATCAGGAAGTAATTGTTCCATTTAGATACAATGCATATATCCCCAAAATTAAGTTTTAGATAATAGTAATTAAAATTTGAATATATTAGATCTCTTGCATAATTAGTACTATTATAAAATTTACTAAAAAGATGATGTTAATCGACCGGAATGCAGACTTTAAATTATAAACAATATTTAAAATTATGATAAATTTGATGTCTCTCTAATTACACGAGATCTAATATACTTCAGCCAGTATTTCTGATCTGTGAGTATCTCTATTAATCGCTGTTAGCACAAAGGAGATTGATGTTTGATTACCTATTCATGCTTGATTAAGACCCGAAACCAAAATCTTGTATTCACTATCAAATTCATTGTCATTGATTACACACCCGCTGGATAAATCTTTGGTCCATTCAGATTTTTCGGACCAGAAACATCAGAAAGAGAAAAAGTCTTTAACTAGGTATGTAATACTAATCTGATGAAAAATGCTAAAAACTATAGTTCAAGTTTGTTGCCAATTATATCCACATTTGTTTTAGCAACAATAATGATGTATCCATCTTTACTTTCTGAAAAGGCTTGGGCATCAGACAATCGAACAATCACTAATGATGATTACATTAATTCAGATTTGACCCGATCTCTAGACCTAGGTAGACCGATATATTCAGAAACATATTTGGCACCATCAAATGAATCTGGATCTTTTACTGGCAACGGGACACTGATGAATATGGATGTGGTGGTTGCTAGCGGGAACACTACCTTTACATCTCATAAAAATAATTCTGTATTTATTGAAGGTAATGCCCAGTTAACAACAGTCGATGGCAATTTAACTGATGTTGCGCCCTATACTTTCCAATCTCTTGGATATTACGATGAGGAGGGAAAATTTAGTTACAAGGGGGTTGCGTTCTTTGATTCGACTGCTACCGGCAAATTATCCATGTTGAGTAACGTTATGGACATCTTTAAGGGAGAGACAATGTCTGATAGCAATGGAAAGTTTGCAATGTGGAAACTAGAATAAACAAACTTTCAATGGATTTTCTATATATTTTTTATTTTGTTAAATCTCACCTCCCCTTTAGATTGAAGAAAAAAATTAATGTTGTATGAAACGGTATTTAAAACTCTAGTTGTCTAGACATCCACCGCGAAAATGCATGTTATTGCTAGGTCCTTTTACTGCATGTCCTTCGCAGGCTGTTGAGCCAGTATTAAAACCTCCACCATAAACTGCTACTCCATTTTCTCCTTGACAATTTCCTGCCATATGAAATATTCCTCCCATTGTCGTACCCTGATGTGACTGACATGTTATAACATCTGAATTAGAAGAAGTTGCAAATACATTCACAAAAGTTATAGTTAGAACAGAGATGCTCAACATAGCCATTACGGTGATTGTTGCAATCGAAGTCTTAATTTTCATGTGATAATAAATATTATAAGTAGTATATCTGTATTTATGGCTCTGACTACATGAAAATCTTTTTTTGCCAAAATAACCATAACTAGTTAGGTTCAAAGTTTACATGCTCCGTATGAGAGCTAGGAGGAGGACAAATAAATAAGGTATCTGAAAAAGACCCATTTTATCTAACTGACAATCAATTCATTTAGTCACTTTAAAGAATTCAAATTCATTCTCAAATGCCATTCTAAAATTATACCGATAAAGCAACGGTCTAATAATAAAAATATTATTCTAAAATATAAAATATAAAATAATGTTCTGATATGAGAATCTAGGGTATAGTAAACTCTATTATTTCAGGTTGTTTAAGAGGGCTATTTGTACCTGTATTTTCAATCTGACCATCTAATCCATAACTTAAATTGACTGTAAATCCTTTTCCAACCGGTACGTCCTTAGAGTTAAACTCAAATGTTTTAGTTACTGTTGTTTTTGCAGGTAGATCTATCCTAGAAAATTTAGATACATCGGTGGGTATTGGATTATTTATCTTGACTGACAGATAGCCATATGTATCCGCTGAACCAGTATTTGTAACCCTTACATCCAATACAAATTTGCTTGAAGAACCCAGAACAAAATTTAATGTCTCTCTAGACTTATCCTGACTGTTTACACCTTGTTTATTTTGTTCTGTTTGAATGCTACCATCTCGCGATATTAAATTGACTGTAAATCCTTTTCCAACCGGTACGTCCTTAGAGTTAAACTCAAATGTTTTAGTTACTGTTGTTTTTGCTGGAAAAGTTGCCTCCTTGCTCATGTAAATATTGGTGTTATCTATTTCAATGTCTATAAAACCTGTCTGCTCTTTTGTTCCATGATTAGTAACCTTGACATCTACTATGAATTTAGTGTCGCCTACAGGACTTGGTTGACCAAGATATAAATGCAAGGTCTCTGGAGCCTTAGTCTGTCTGTTTATACCATGTGCATCTACATCGTAGTCATCACCATAAATGACCTCTGCACTAAACTCTTTTCCTACCGGTACATCCTTAGAGTTAAACTCAAATGTTTTAGTTACTGTTGTTTTTGCTGGAAATGTAACATCCAATATTTTCTTTGAGATATCAGCGTCATCTATTCTCAGGTAGATACCGCCTTTTTCATCTGTAATTTCGTTGTTGGTAACTTTGACAGTTATTTTGAATGTGCCTTTTGTAACCTCTTGGACTTGACCTGTGGGAGTATCATTTGATATTGGCATTGATGAATCCACGCATTGATTATATCCATCATTATATCCTCTCATAAAAAGTTCTGTATGGTACTCAGCACCCTTTCCCGGTTGATTTACGTATCTTTTAGAAAGATCTGAAATTTTAGAATCAGAACATCCATGGTTATAGCCTGAATTATAAGCATCGGTATTCGTTCCACCGGAGTTGGAGTCTTCGTCTACTTTGCATTCATCAAGATTAGGATATTTTGGACATAAACTGTCCTTGTCTTGACATTCTGGAAAGTTGGGACTGATTATGTATCCAGGATCACAAGGAATATCATCCGGAATGCATCTTCCACTTTCATCATCTTCGTGACTATGATAACCTGTGGGGCACCTATCATGACGCGGAAAGCACTCACCATCTCCATTCATGTTGAATCCTTCTGGACAATTGCCATTTT
>JBBRRF010000091.1:0-6560 GCA_038200885.1 Candidatus Nitrosocosmicus sp. | reverse complement strand
TAGTCAATTGATGTGCAAAATGGGGATATGATCATCTCAGCTATAAACATTTGGAGAAAGTATGGAGGGACCCTGAATGATGGTTCAGGTAATTATCTTAATTGGTATACCACTGCCCCTGAAACCAGTAACCAAAGCAACCAGACTGTAAGTCAACTTGCCCCAGCAGACATTAACCAAGCAGCACCACAAATACGATCACAGGCAAATCAAACTAATTCTACATACGATTCTTCGGATTTACTAATGAAAGAAAGATTATTAAATTACACAAATGACGCTATTTTGGCATTGAATGACGACAATGAAACTGCCATACAGCAAAACCTGGTTCAAATTCAAAATACTTTGATTAAAGCGATTGGTAAACCAGTGGTAATTGTTCCAGCTCCTGCATTCGATCTAGATTCTAATTAGAAATCCGTTCAACCTTAATTTTTTTGAATCTGAATTATTTGAGAATGTTAATCAATTAACCCACCAAGTAACCAAACAGTCACATGTGTAAAGTTTCGTAATTCTGGAAAGATTAATTTATCCGAGATGTGATTTATCTATATAGTTGCTAACCGAATCTACCGTAGATAACAAACATTCTATTATATTAGTAGAGGATGATATTGATGTCTCGAATATTTTAGCAGGTCATTTCACTTTGGCCAAGTTTAAGATATACAAGACCGCTAGTGCGATAGAATGTCTAGATAAACTGAAGGAATTGAATAATAGGGTGGATATAATACTAATAAACGGCACAATTGCTGCTGATAGAGGTCCCATGTTAATCGTAAATATACGAAAATTGACTCTTGATGTAAAGATTTTTGCCCTTGCTGAAAACGAAAACAGTAAGACCAGAGTCTTAGATTACGGTGCAGATGAGTTTGCGGTAAAACCAATCAGTCCAACCACTGTCGTAGAAAAGATAAGTATGTTATTAATGAAGAAGCCTATCGAATCTCAGATCAAATAAATAAAGCTTATTTGATACCATCGAACATCATATTACCTTTCATAATTATCCTTGTTTAGGGATGTATTCAAAAAATTGAATGACGTATCTTCAGATCCGAATAGATATCTAGATATCTGTAGAATTGCCTCTAAATACATCTTTTTTTGTGGACCATATTCATCATTTTCAAAATCACTTGGAATCAGTAATGATTCTTTCTTCAAATTATTATCAGATCTTAAGGAAGACATGATTGAAATCAAGATTTTAACAGAAGTCAGTCTATCTAATATACACAAGATAAAAGAATTATCATCAGTTGCAGATATACGACATGTTGACGAGTTAAATATAAAATTTATGGTTAATGAGTCAGCCTGTGTGTTTCTTCTCAAATCTGATAATGGGAATAATGTAATGAGTGACTTGAATGATGTTATTGATACAAATAACGAAATGATAGAACAATATAAGTTAATATTTGAACAGTTATGGTATTTTGGAATAGATGCAACAAAGAAAATACAGCTTGTAGAAACTGAATTTGATGTGGCTTCTGTTATACGTGAAGTTGACAAGAATGGTATAAATCAATCTGTTGATAAATTAATAAGTACATCAAAACATGAAGTCTTGCTTTATACTTCTACCTTATGGGGGAGCAATAATTTCATATCAAAAGATCTAGTTGGACTCTTAAAAAATATAGTTTTGAAAAATAAGATAAAAGTCAAATTTATCATTCCATCTCTTACAATACTAAAGTCAACTAATTTAAAACATATAATTTTGGAATTAGGCACGATGGAACAACAAGAGGAGTCACATTTCTTGTTTAGGTCTTTACCAAAAGGTGATGATATTGACCTTGAATCGTTGATCCTGATCGTAGATAACTATCATCTACTAATTGTAAATCCTCATCTAAATGACGAACATCAATCAAACGATAATAATCATAAAGATGATTATTCTTATTTTTATACTACCCAATTAGACTCTATCAATAAATACAAATTGTTATTTGATGTGCAATGGGGTAGAGCAGAATTAGCAGAGAGACTGTACATTCAAGACATAATGCAAAGAAACTTGATTGATACCATAGCTCATGAATTGCGAACTCCTACACAAGCAATTTTAGGATATTCAGAAATGGCAACGATAGATATTGATAACAATGAGGCTGGTCAATACTACAAACATTATTTTGATTCTATCACACGAAACGCTAATAGATTAAACTCTATCGTAATTAACATACTAAATGTTGCTAAAATAGACAATACCACTTTCAATTTGAATAAAGAAGAATGCAACATTTATGAAATAGTTTCTGAAGCAGTAAACGATTATAGGTACGTATCTAAAACAGATGACAATCTAAAAAATAAGAATATTCAATTCGAGGTGTCTGAAAGTTCTGTGAAATCGGCAAGGGCCAATGTAGATAGAATTCGAATTTATGAAGTGTTGACAAATCTGTTTAATAATTCGGTGGAATTCATTCAATCCATTGGCACAGTTACGATACAAGTTACTGTTGTAGATAGGCATTACCTGGACAAAACAAACCAAATAAAAAGTCGTGATTACGAAAGTTTAAACAAGCATGTTGACAAACACGATAATGACAAATTCATTCTGGTCCAAATAAAGGATGATGGAAAAGGAATAGATAAATATGTTCTTTCAAAACTATTTAACAAATTTGTCTCTACAGTTGATAATCACATAGGTTTAGGACTGTATGTTTCAAGATATATTATAGAGTCTCACGGTGGTAGAATTTGGGCCCAGAATAATACTGATGGACAAGGATCAACTTTTTCATTTGTACTTCCTCTAGCATGAGTTCATATTCGAAGTAGAGAAGCGTATTTACGATTAGTATAATTTTGCATTAACCATCCGTTTAAAGAATTTGATTTCGGGCCCTTTATTTTATCCATGGACTATCTCTAGAGAGCAAACAAGAATGTTGATGGACTGGTCGAATTTTGAATTTATCACATGTGTTTTCTAACTTAAATATGCTGTAATTGTTATAACTTTTTAACACATGAATAATGATATCTTGTATTCGATTAACTATCATGAAATGACAAAGCATTCTGAATTTAGTGTTATGAATTCAAATTACTATCTAGATTGGAGTAATCGGCCTAAACCCTTTAAAGTGTATAAAGATTTATCTTCTTTCCCTCTTCCAATAGATTTTCCTCATCCCACCTTGAATGCTATTACAGCAATTAGTAATTTATCAAGCGACAATGAATCATTTAATAACAGGACCCAATTTTCTTCTCCATTATCCTCTTCAAAGGATGTTTCTAAAATTATTACATTATCTGATCTATCATCCCTGTTGTTTTATTCTTGTGGTATAACACGCGTGATGCGTTTTAATTCTGTTGATTATTATATGCGTGCTGCTTCTGCAACAGGAGCCCTTTATCCAATAGAAATCTACGTGGTTTCTAAAGGTCTAGGTCCTGAATTGCACGCAGGGGTGTATCATTTTAATCCAGGTGAATTTAGTTTGACTGCTATCCATAAAGGTGATTATAGAAACTTTCTGGGAACTATTGCTGGTAACAATACCGATATTACAACATCTCCTGTTTCCTTAATATTTACATCTTATGCATGGAGAAATGCGTGGAAGTATCAATCACGATCTTATAGACATTGGTTTTGGGACGCTGGGGTTATAGTTTCTAACCTACTGGCCGTCGCAAGTTCTATGCATCTTTATACCAGATTAATTATGGGGTTTCTGGACGACCAATCTAACAGATTTCTAGGACTAGAGGATCAAAAAGAGGCTTCCATTTTGATTGCAGCCATTGATGCAGGCTCTTTGAAAAACAATGCTAACCAAGAGCAATCAATGCAAGAAAAGATTCTTGATTCACCTACTCCAAAGGTTTATCCTCTTTCGTTAGAAGAAATTGATTATCCTGAAATTTGGAAAGCTTACAACAGTTCTAAATTATTCGACAATGTTCAGGTGTCCCAGTGGATTAATCACAAGAGGATTGGAGAAGTTGACGAACTAGATAAAAAAGATAATTCTAATTCTGGTACTTTGAGACAATATTCTTTGCCCAAGCCTTATGTGGATGACAATGGCCCTGATATTGGAAACACCATTTTGAAGAGAGGTTCTACAAGACAATTTTCAAGGCTACCTATCTCCTTTTTGACCTTATCTAATATCCTTTTGAATTCAACAAGAGGAATTCCGATGGATTACAAAAATGATTCAGATAGTTTTATTGATTTATATCTTGTAGTTAATTCAGTTGATGGGCTTGAAAAGGGTGGATATTTTTTTGATCCAAGGAATAATTCTATAGACTTGTTAAAGTATAGACCAGGTCATAATATCTCCGGTCATCTTTGCTTAGATCAATCTCTTTTTGCAGATGCAAGCGTTGTGATATTCATAATGACTGATCTAAAACATGTACTTGATATGTTGGGTAATAGGAGCTACAGAGCCGTACAGATGGAAGCAGGGATTACTGCAGGAAAAATTTATCTTTCATCTTATGCCAGTGGCCTGGGAGCATCAGGTTCCACTTTTTATGATAATGAAGTGATCGAATTTTTCTCTCCTCATGCTAAACAAAAGGAAACATTGATTGCTATCGGAGTCGGAATTCCGTCATACCCATCGAAACCGGGTAGAGTACTACCAGTTAGACTAACACACGAACAGATGATAAATGCGTCTAGTACGGCTAGTTGATTTAGCTGATCCTTTACGTCATCCACCACCTCCATATTTTCTTATGGTCATGTGATGTGATAGTTGATTTGAACTCCAGATTCAATAGATTATTGTCTTTCAAAAATGAAAAAAACTACTTTTCCCTTAATTTTAAAACGATCAAAAAGAGGCTCACTAGATTAGAAATGTCGCATTGTGGTGATATCTATTTAAAGCTTAATAAGTACGAATAGATATGAGCGAACTTTCTAATAATAGTGGAAACGAGAATGTAAATAATAATTCTGACCGATCAAAGAACTCATCTAAAGAGCACATTTCAGAATGGTCCGAATTAATTTCAAGAATCATAGACAAATTGACCGGCAAGGATTTGCAAGTTACTTACTCTTTTGATAATTTGGAAATCGAGATCCCAAAAGCTTACGGCCCTGATGGTCGACAACTAGGGGGTGCAAAGTGGAAAGTAGATGGTAAAATAACTATATCAACGGAACTAATTAACGACGGGAAAAATAGCGTCTAATGGCTAATCTAACATGAATCCGTGTTACCTATAATCTATAGCTATATTTTTCACCCATATTGTCAACTCTTTTTCAATATTATGTCATCAATTTTAATCAATTCTAATCGGATCGGGTTGAATGAAATGTTTGAAGCCTTTTATTGCTAAATACAAGGGACTAAAATGATGATGCAAAATTTCATATTATGTTCTTGATAAGGTTTTGATATATGATAGTCCTAAAACCTAAGGGTATTCTAATATTATGTTTCCTAAAGAAAAGAATGTAGTATTATGGATACGAAGATGTTTAGGCCGTTTCTAAAAAAACTGATTATATGAACTAATTAGAAGATCAACTAGTTTTATTATTGAATGGCCGAATTGTACAGTAAATACGCACCAATCGTACCAATTCGATGGATTGTATGGATGCATTATGCAATTCTAATATATCAGAAAAATTTTAAATAGTTCTAATAATTGGTTTAGAATCAATGCACATGTATTTACCACCCGGAATGTTTTTGACTAGCCAATAATGGATTTTAATCTCAGCAACAAATTTAACCAATAGGGAAAAATATTTGCTATAATAATGACATTGCCTTCCAATGAAATACCTGCCAACAAATCAAAATTGTATCCATATCCTAGTAATTTAAACCACATTGCTATAAGCGTGACTAATATTGAAGAAGTAATATCATGGTACACAAAAGTTTTGGGTTTTAATGTTGTGAAGCCGCCTTTCGAAGCCGTTGCAGATAACACTCACATTGGCAGGATCTTTCAAGATGTTTTTGGCAAGAACTTTAAGAAACTAAAGATTGCTCACTTAAGCTTTGGTAATCAAATTGGGTTCGAAGTTTTCGAGTTCATTGAACCTAAAGAAGAGAAAAGGGAGGACAATTTTGAGTATTGGAAGACCGGATTCTTTCATATTTGCATAACTGATCCTAATATAGAGGAAACCACGAAAAGGATTGTTGACAGTGGTGGTAAACAGAGAACTCAAATATGGGAGTTAACGAATGGAAAACCTTTCAAGGTAGTATCGTGTGAAGATCCGTTTAGAAACATCATTGATATTTATACTCATGGCTACGAATATCTTTGGAGATCTGAAAATTATCAAAAATAGGATTCAAAAATACTATATTATAAACATATCAAATGAGTAAATACATGTTTAAGTTTGTCTTAACATTTTAAGTCTATCGCTAATCATTTCTTTAAGATCAAAATTATTGCATGAATTGTTGTTATCCTCTCCTGCCTCGCATTTTGAGTTTTGTTTAGATACTTGAACCTGATTTCCTCCGTCATTACCGTCATCATCGTGTCTGGATATGCTT
>JBBRRF010000090.1:0-6569 GCA_038200885.1 Candidatus Nitrosocosmicus sp. | reverse complement strand
TAATAGAAGTTAGATGGTTATGGTTGCACAGACAGGCGATAAACAATTCCACATTTGAAAATGAACAGGAGATTGGTAAAGCCGTATCTGACTGGACATGTGAATACAACAAAAAGCATAGATTCAAAGCAAGCATAATCAGTTTACAGATGGATACATCTCGTCATTTACACAGCTGTTAACAGAGCCGTTAAAAATCATGTAAACACGTTAGTACTTTCTCCATGTAACCTAATTCTGCTTGTCTTGCCTGAATGTTTTTTGTTGTAATCGTATGTAAATTTTGAAACGGCTTTACCTATATCATGTCCATTTAGAAATGTGAAATTGTTTATTGCTTCTCTATGTATCCATTGCAGCCAGTCATCTTACCTCTATCAAGTTCAGCTCGGGAAACCTTGTTGGAAGAAATACTAACTGTATCCTTGGATGGCAGCTGGTTACATTTTGTTTTACCTTGTTTGATTTAAGTATCGATACGTTATCAAGTACAAGCAATATCTGCAGTATACTGTCATCACACTTTTGGTCTAATTTCTATGAAGTAATCTCTATGGAACGTAGGAATGTGTCCCCATCCTGTTGGTTATTGCTATAATCATAAACTCCAGACACATTTAGGATACTTCTTATCTTCTGGGCCTTGGATACTTTGGACTGGATGTATGGACGACCATGAGTTACCGTAATAAGTCTTGGCCCCTATAGGTCCCCTCTCATCTTCATATGGTAGGACAGAACCTGGGAATAGATTTCAGTCTTAGGTCTCTGATTCTGTTTTTTTCAAAGTGTATTCTAGGTCAGTGCTATTTCCAAGAGTAACCTTCATTGATTGTCTGTACCTTATCCCATGTTTTAGGAGAATGTTTCTAACCCGAGTATGACTTATCGTATCTACAAGATTCAGTTCCTTGGAGATGTAATCTGCCAGTAGCCTTAAAGACTATGTTGAGAAAGGCAATCTATACCAACTCGCATATGTTTTCTAAAATGTTTTCTCCTAACCTACTAGATTAAGGAAAAATTGTGAGGATAAATAGGCTCTGGTCCAATATACATCAGAATCAATAAAATTGTTTAGAATACTTGTGCTAATTGGTATATCCATAGCCTTCTCTTGGATTTTTGGTTGTTATCGCTATTATCCCTATCCCAATCTCATCAGATATTTTGATTAGTCTATGATCGTGTATTTTGGATATGATCCTTTGAATGCCTTTCTCATTGAATCGAAACATGTATCCATTTTCTTTTGTTGATGTTGTGATGGTTGTTATTAGCCATCCTTATTTCTGGAACTGTATCCTTTATCTTTAAACAAGATGATCTTGGCACGATATTCTGATTCATTATCCTTCTCTAGGATCATATCATATAACTTGTTTCTTTCATCATCAGTAATCAACCTGAGGAAAGTTTCCCTCATAATGATGGTGATCCAAAACGGTTAGCTAAAGGTGTTGTGGTGTCTAAACAAGCACTATGAGTTTACACAAAGATATAGACCATCTTTTACACGACTGTTAACTGCGCCCCTGCGTGTTTGATAATTTTAGGTTTTTTGATATCGATTGGTATAACATACTAATAACGTTCAAATCCTATATATTATCCTCATCCTCAAAAACCAATCTTCTTATTTGTCTTATTTGTTAAAAAGTATTTCTTTTCGTCCATTGCTTCAAGTATGTCTGATTTACTGACAACTCCAATTATATTGTCATTAAGGTCTCCTACAAAGATTTTATCTTGCTTTTTCTTTACCATGGTTGTGAGGGCTTTTTCTGCAGTATCTTTGATGTTTAGTAGTGTGATTTCATTTCTTTTGATCATTATATCATTAACATTGGTTGTATGTCGGTTTGATTCTGGAACATCCAGACAATTTCCCAATGAAACTAGTCCCACAAAATGTTCTTTAACATCTAAAACGGGAAATGCACTTTTCATGTAAATATTAAAGTAGCCTCTCAAGATATACTCTATGTTCATATCATCCCGGACCGTAATAACATTAGGGTTCATTATTTGCTCTAATTTTATGATTGATAATATTTTCATCAAGTCATACTGATAAATGTATGACTGAGCGCCATTTTGCAAGAACCAACCTATTAGTATTATCCATATTCCACTAACAAATGAACCCGATAAGATAATGAGAATTCCTAATCCAAAAAATGCATATGATATTATGATCCCAATTCTTACCGAGATTCTTGTAGATTTATCATAGTCATTATTTCTTCTAAAAAGTATCGAACGTAAAATTCTTCCTCCATCCATAGGAAACGCTGGAAATAGATTAAAAATGCCTAGGATTAAATTAAGAAACGATGAATAAAAGAAAATTCCAATCGTCATGGTTAACAAAGTATTTGAAAGTTCATTATTAGCAACATCAGTGGATATCGATATTGTTATTGTTATCCACCATAATAAAGCAAATACACCTGATAGAACAAAGCTCATTCCAGGTCCTGCAAATGCCATTTTGAATTCTTTCCTAAAATCCTTCGGTTCTTCCTCAATATCTGAAACTCCACCAAAAACAAACAGTACTATTTGTCTGACTCTAATTCCATATGATTTTGCAACCACTGAATGGGATAATTCATGTATGAGCACCGACAAAAATAAGATTATCGTTCCAATAATACTCATAATCCAGTATTCATTTTCTGTCAAACCTGGTGAATACTCTGGCATAAATCCGTAAGCTAAGGTCCATGATATTAAAAAAAATACTATAACTAGGGAAAAATGTAATTTGATCGGAATTCCAAAGATGGTTCCAATCTGTAAAGATGAATTAAACATATGCCAAAATGGTGTAGCGACGCTATTAGGTTTGTTTATTCAAAATAAAGATAAAGTAGATCTTTTGTGTAATCGGTATTTTGACATACATTAGTTCATAAATCTGAACAAATATTTTCTTATGTCCGGGTCAAACCGTTTGGTTCTATAAAAACTGGATATAGTCTGTTTAATAGATCTCTTGCGTAATTAGCCAAAACAGCTATATTTCCTTCACCCTCATACAAACCTGTACTTTCTTTGCTATCCTATGATAGGTTATCCAAGAAACCATTGCTTTTTAAATCCTTTACATGTCTTTCAGTCCAGCACTTTAATGATATCTATCAGGAGATAGAATCAAAATATGCAAAACATGAGATAAAACGTCTGTCTCATAGAAAATATCAAAGAGAAAGAGCTGTAGAAGCAGGTAGACGGTTCAGACTGGGTGTTAAATACAGGTTTGTTGTGGTTCTGATCTACTTCCGACTTTACATCACTTACACCCAGACGGGATTGCTCTTTGATTTAGATGAGTAATGTATGCAGAGACGTACAAAAGATTCAAGGACTGATAAGAAGTTGTTTACCCATTCCTCAAAAACTATACCACGTAACCAAGAGATTAAAGACCAAAGAGGAGGTTGAAAAATGCTTTCCAATTGTAACCGTTCTAACTCAAAAACCTTAAATTCTGATCTAGATAAATTATCACACAGTTATCAATAATTCCGAACCAGACCTAAGGTTGATAGCTGACTCGATCCTTTCTCGCATATGCTTCCCTTGCAACGTTAATGGCGCCTTTTCTTAACAGCATTGCTCTATAAACAATTTGTTTTGACATTTCCATCGCTGCTCTTCTTACATTAACTTTTGAAGGTTCAGTTTGAGAATCATCCTTATAAATTGAATTGTAAAGGGCATTTCTTACGTTGTTTGTGATCTTATATTGAATTAGATCAAAGGCTTCTTTTTCGGTTCGACCTTGATACTCTACAAATGACCCAATCACGCCACCGGAATTAGCAAGAAAATCAGGAATTATCAACATTTCATTATCAATCAAATATTGATCAGCTGTTGGTGTTGTTGGAATATTTGCAGCTTCTACAATAATTTTTACATGATGATCGAGTAATTTGGATGCAGTATTCTCATTTATTATACCAGTCAAAGCAGCAGGAATAAAAATGTCTGCATCAACTTCAAAGATTTCATCTTTGTCTAAAATATTATACTTTTGTTTTTGATGATTGTCAGAAAGATCACTTAAACTACCTTTTTCTCTCATATCATTCATTAATTGTGGTATATCTAAACCCTCGTTATGAAATAAGAATCCTGAGACATCGCTAACTCCAATAACTTTGCCGTAAAAGAGCCTACATTTCCAAATCCTTGAATAACTACCTTGAGTTCCCTATTTTTAGCATCAATATCATTACAGAGATTGGTAAGTGGTTTAGAAGACTTTATCCCCCTTCGTTTAATTTATTTTAAAAAATCTATTGTAGATCTCAATGCAACACTTACACCGTATCCGGTTGTACCCAGCTCATGAGGGATCCCCCCAAGTTCTTGTGGCTTGCCTGTACACGCATGCATTTCCCCGACCTCATGTGCAAAAACCGCCATATCCAATTCTGTTGTTCCTACGTCGGTCGCCGCTATATACTGTGATGGACAATACGGCTTTATCATTTTCGCAAACGATTTCATCCACTCTACTTTATTGACTTTGTTCGGATTTGCAATTATTCCACCCTTTGCACTTCCAAATGGAAGTCCAGCTGATGCACATTTCCATGTCATCGTTCTTGCGAGTCGAAATACCTCTGATGGAGTAACATTTTCTGCAAATCTTATCCCACCCTTTCCAGGTCCAGTAGCTGTATTGTCTATAAATAGAACTCCTTTCATACCCGTATCTGGATCGTAAACCTGAAGTACTTTCTCAGGTCCCCATTCATCCATTTCAGACCATTTGTAAGACTCAACTGCTGTTGAATTTTGCTGTAAAAGAGACTTTGATGATGATGAATGTAAATTCAATTTATTCGCTCTGTTTTGATTATTCAATAATGAAATAAAAATTCATCGGATATCATAGACATACAATGACTGGTTTTTGAGAAAGAAAAAATAGAGATAAATGATTTCACGTCTTTGGGTTTTGGTTAATGACCAGCTCCTCTGGGATTCTGTTGTTCCTCCGTTAAAAGACCTTTCCAATAACTTGGTAGATTTTGAACCCATCCATCATATACGTTAGGGATAGCCAATACGCCTTGACCCTCTGTTCCTTCTAAATCGGTTATTTTGTCATCAGTTTTTGTATCTTTTGAAGCAACAAGGGACACCTTTCCGACTACTACTGCGTCTTCAGGATTACCATCATTGTTTGGATCTCCATCTACTATGATGGCCTCGTTTGAGAAAGTACTTGAAACATATGCATAGTACCCGCCCCCTTCTTTGCTCCGAAATTAACCCAATGACATCAAGGATCACAGGGTAATTCTTTGACTATTTCGTCAGTATCGGTATCCAGTATGGTTATCATTCCTCCAGTATTTGCAGTTACCATGTACTGACTATCTGGACTAACAGGAGGTTGTATTGGAAGGGATCCTACAGGTCCGGTAACATTTCCGGTTGTTTGATCGTAATTTGCAAACAAGTTGATTTTCTTTATAAGAGTAGCATCAGTCGTATTTATAACACTCATGGTACGGTCAAAAAAATCAGCAACCATTAAATCATCATGATATAAGGCAACCGTGGAAGATTTTCAGAATATAAAAACATCTACAGGTGAATGATTGAAGAATTACAGAACAATAACTAACCCTTTTTTGGTATTTATAATGAATAATCATCTTATTTGTCATAATTTCTAAATTGATTATGTTGAATCGTCGGAGGTTAATTATCTGAGCTTGGGTCATAAATCCCAACAAAAAAAGCTAGTCTTATGGAGACCATATATTGTTTGAAACAGATATCGATCCTTTCAATCATAGAGATGATTAGCGCTGTTATTTTCGTTAAATCAGAAAATGGTTTAACTGGCCAAGGTGGATACGAACTTGACCTATTGTTGATAACCATTGCAATAAGTCTATTATTATCAGTTCCCGGAAGAATATCTATAGAAAGAGATGTACTAAAAAGAGAAAATTTCCGACACTGTACAAGAGAAACTAAGATAAATAAAACATCAAAAATTTTTTAATTCATTTTTATATCTTGTTTAGTTTAGTTATTGTACACGTAACTGTAGGACCAAGGGACATATGTCACCCCCTCACAGCAACTGGTACTGGTAGTATGTCTTCTAGTTTAAGTGCTTTTACAAAGCGTTCATACCAACCATCATCTCTATGACCAGAGTATCTTTCCTCAGGATAGCAATGTGTAGTGGATATCCTTTTAGCATTGTTGTACCAGTCAACGTAAATTAGAATACATCTATCAATCATTTCATGATCAGTACAATGATTTCCTAATCTGTGTATCAAAAATCTCTTCAATCCTTTCTGAGCGTTTGAAAGTTTACCCATAGTCTGTGGATGATGTATTGATGTCCAGATATGTTTTCCTGTCAGATACTGGTCACAATATGTTCTCATCGTTGAGTTCTTTCTGCTAAACTGGCTACCGTTATCAGTCAAAAGAGAATCATATTCTTGGATATGAAGATATTTCATGCCACCTACTACGCTATCATCTGTTTCATTCTCCAGTCTTGCAGCCCAGAACTT
>JBBRRF010000089.1:0-6574 GCA_038200885.1 Candidatus Nitrosocosmicus sp. | reverse complement strand
GGTTTATAAGAAATTTGGTAATGATGTCTTTTGGTAAACCTAAAACACAAATAAAGAGCGGGGAACTAGGTAAACTTTCTATAGTTTCAATGGTAATGCTTGTCGCTTTCATAATAATACTTGGGATATACATACCTGAACCTTTGGACATACTAATCAACGATGCTGTAAACATATTCAAACAGGTATGATGATGGAGAATGAAACAAGTAATAATGATAATAGTTATGAAGGAAGGTGAGGTTACTTACTTAAGTATTCTGAGAAGGGAGGCATTGAAGGTATATTGAGCCATAACACTTTCAGTAAGAAAATCTTTGAATACAAGTCACTAATACTTGAAAAATTCAATGGAAGTATAGAAAAAATTCATTATAAAAATTATAACGAACTCCACATTTTGACGAGCAGTCCAGAAGCCAGTACTGAAGTGATTTACTTTATATATGATAATTTAAAATGCAGACTTGTTACCATGATATGTACTGATGAACGATTCGTTGAAAATCGACCTGATAGAATAGTTGAATATGAGCATTCTAAACATGCAATTGATTTCATGGACAAAAAATATGATGGGTACATGATCAGGCATGTTTTTTCTAATGATGTTGAAGATATTTTTTTTATAGTGACTTCTGTACTTTCTAATATGGACAAGCTCACGTATCCTAGTGTCGTATCACATATACCACCTGCAGTCTACTATGAAAGAGAAATAAGCGATATGTTTGGTGTTATTGCTCAAGGGAACCCTGATACAAGAAAACTTGTTTTACATGAACAATGGCCAAACAACCTTTTACCGCTTCGAAAAGATTTTGATATTAAAACAAAAATTAAAAGGCGTTTAAATGATAACTATAAATTTCAAAAAGTGGAAGGTGAGGGTATATGTGAAATACCTGTCGGTCCAGTTCATGCTGGAATCATTGAACCTGGACATTTCAGATTTAGTATATACGGGGAAAATATAGTCAACTTGGAAACGCGTTTACACTATACCCATAAGGGTATCGAAAAACTGGCTGAAACAATGACCCTTGATGAGGCTTTGCTTTTATCTGAACGGATAGCGGGTGATGAATCAGTGGCAAATTCTATGGCGTATTGCCAGGCGATAGAGAGGATGGCCTCTATACCAATTCCTAAGAAAGCCATGCAAATTAGAACTATTTGTGCAGAGCTAGAACGTGTTTGGAATCACCTCGGGACGATCGCGGGTATTTGTACTGATGTGGGGTTTGCATATGGAAGCTCAAGAATGAATATACTCAAAGAGAAAATAATGCGCATAAATGAAAAATTAAGTGGGAGTAGACTCCTTTTTGGAATAAACAGGATTGGTGGAGTAAAAGCAGATATTAAACCATTAACTCTTCTTTTGATTCTTGACGAGGCAACACATATACGTCAAGATTTTGATAGTTTAGTAAAATTATTACAGAACACATCCTCCTTTAAGGACCGTCTTAAAGGAACAGGAATTATTTTGAGTAATGACGTACTTGGATTAGGAGCGAATGGAGTAATTGCAAGATGTGCTGGAGTAGATGTGGATACACGAAAGAATCATCCCTATTCATATTACCCTTATCTTGATCTTGAAAATATTCAAGGCATCATTGATAAAATTTCATATGAAGTTGAGTTGAACAAACGAAAAGGCGATGCTCTTTCAAGGTTTGAAGTTCGAGTTATTGAAATAAAGCACTCGATAGATATTATTCAGAAAACAGCAACTGATATCCTAGATAAAACTGCTAAGGGTCAGAACAACGATAATGATGCTGATGATGATCATAGTTTATATAATGACGATCTGAAAAATCATCTTCAACCATACGACAGTGCGTTGGGATATACAGAATCCCACAGAGGTCAAACAATACATTGGGTCATGCTTGGAATGGATACCAATAGGATTTTTAGATACAAGGTAAGAACAGCTTCATTTTGTAATTGGCCGTTGATAGAACTAGCTGTACGGAATAATATCGTTCCAGATTTTCCTCTGATCAACAAGAGTTTTGATCTCTCTTATTCAGGAAACGATTTGTGATGAAAGAAAAGGATTTCGTAGACAATGTCCCAAAGAGCCGATTTGATTACAAAGGGTTATTGTGGCCTAACACGAGGGACAAACATAATAACGATATTCTAAAGAACAAACGTGTAACGATACCTAATCCGATTAAGGAACTTGACCTGATCTCTGAAAATTATAAGGGCAAGATTGATCTAGTAGCCTCTAAAGTTGTCGACAATTTTGAGTTAAATGTAAAAGGAGAAGAAATAGAGAAAATTTGTCCATCAAATGCAATCAATTTAAAAAATACAGAAAATAGTGATAGTGAAGCAGTATTAACTATAGATAATGGGAAATGTTTTCTCTGTGGTAGATGTGAAGAAGCATATCCAAGTTTTTTTAGAATGGGAAAGAACTTGAAGTTTGCAGCAAAGAATAAAGAACAATTATTAGATAAGGTTGAATTGACCTTTCAAAACCCAAACATAGAAGATGTAAATGTAACTATAAATGAGAAAAATTCTGATGCTTTATCATACGAACAGATGGGTAACGAATTGAAAGAAAAGATCAATGGTATATTTGGTAGATCTTTGGCGATCCGTCAAGTAGATGGCGGCTCATGTAATGGTTGTGAGATAGAGATAACTGCTTTGAATAATCCTATCTATGATGTAGAACGATTTGGCATTCAGTTTGTTTCATCTCCTCGACATGCTGATGTATTGTTAGTTACCGGTCCAGTGTCTCAGCATATGGTTGTTGCACTTGAAAAAACATATAATGCTACTCCGGAACCTAAAATTGTAATTGCCGTCGGAGCGTGTGCGTGCAGCGGCGGAATATTTGGGAACACATATGCTACTACTGGCGGTGTTGATGCCATTATACCTGTTGATGTATATATTCCGGGATGTCCGCCACGACCAGAAGCTTTAATTTATGGGCTTTTAACCGCAATGAGTAAAATTTAATCTTAATTTTTCTATAAAGGTTAACTCAAAATCAAATTCAGATTACATATTTTAACTTCTATTGAGCAGATGACCTGAAAATATGAATAATTCTCATACGGATGAAGACTTCAATAATAAATTCGGTCATTGATATGATTAATTAGTAATTAGGTAATAAAACTAAAATAGATGTAGTGGGATTCGAAGCCCTGTTATAAAAACAGGGAATCTAATTACATTCAAATATATGAGATAGATCGATAATCACATATCCAAGGAAATCGACTTTAAGCATGTACTTCTTATTAACATAATTTTTCCGATTGAGATAGGAAGCTAAATGCTGACATATTATTTCTCTGCTCGAATAGATTTAGCATTCATGTCTTTTTTTGGTGCTATGAGCCTTGAGGGTAAACAGCAATTCAGACAGTATGATAAATTCAACGGATATACTTTCTGGTCTTTAAGTCAGTTCACTCAAAGTTTCCAAGGTGTTATCTTTTCATGAACAATGCTTTACCTTAATACAAGTGAAAGGAGGTGAAAGACCATCTTTATCAGAAAAAGAATATACTTATTCCAGATACCTTCCGAAAGCGTCCCTGCGTTTATAATGCTAGAAGAGATTTGGAATATAGCCAAAAGAGAGTTGCTTGTCCTAAAATACTACTCATCCTTTGAGGATTTTAAGGGGAATGTATCTAGATATTTCAGAACCAGAAGGTTTGGTCTAAATATGAGGAACTATTTACTGAGGACAGTTTAGGAACATATATGAAATGGTATAATCATGCTTTCTACCCCTTTGCCTATGTTTGGATTTGTAGATTAACAATCCTTTTTGGTTAGCTGTATACAGATTCTTGACAGTGTGTTTCTTTTTCTTACCGGAGTAATACAGTCTTCTTTTCTTCTTGTTCTTTGTTGGCCTTGGTATGGGTTGTTCTGTACAGTCTGTAAAACATAAAGCCTGGGAAATACTCTTCCACCTCTTCTTTTGTCTTTAGCCTCTTGGTTATTTTGTATAATTTCTGTGGAATTGGCAAACATTGCCTTATTAATCCTTCAATTTTTTCTATATCCCTACATACATTACTCTGGCCCAAACCAAACAGGAACTCCATCAAGGTGTAAGTAATGTACAGGCGATAGTACACTAAAACCATAATAACTCTATCCTTAACAACAAACTTGAAAAGTCTGCCACCACCCATATCTCGTCCTCTATTTGGGGAGGATAAGTGTTTTTTCTCATGTTTTGCATACCTTGATTCTATTATTTTATAGATATCATCAAACTGTCTGACCGATAAACCGGTAAATGATTTGAATAGATGTGGTTTTCTGGATAACAAGTCATATGTCAACAAGAAGAAGGAACATCTTTACATACGATGTACAAGAATAAAGCTGTTTTGGCTAATTACGCAAGAGATCTCTTGATCATAATTGCACATTCATATCAAAAGATAATTTCTTTGCAGCTTATTCTGGAATTAGCTTCAAAAGTTGCACTCATATTTGAATTTTCTATATTTTTATTAATAGTGTTATCAATTTCCAAATTCCATAAACCGCCTTGAATCCACGTTACTGTGCCATCTTCCATCTGATTATTGGCAAAATGTCCTGACGCCACCACAGTTTTTGACTCACTTTGTTTTGTAGAATTATTACTATTAACTTCAGCAGGAGATATAGAAATATTAGAAGAATTTGTAACCAAGTTTGGAAATTCTTGTGCAAACACCATTAGCGAAAAAGATTTTTCGTGTGTATAACTTGTGGAAGAGGATATTCCAACTACCGTGACAAATAAAATAACTAAAAGAGGGATAACCGATATTTTATTATTTGACTGCGAATAAAACTTATCCATTAATTCATATGATAGTCTAACACATAAATTTATTCCGCAAAGGTACTTTTGATATATAGATAATGAAGAATGATAAAGACTTCTCATTCGTAAATCCGGTTATTATGTTACTTTTTTAAATAGTTGTAGAATGTATTTAAAAAATAAATTAGTTTTGTTTTTTTAAGAGTTTTGGTTTATATCTTCCCAATAACAAAGAGTTTGTGACAACGGTAACAGAGCTCATAGCCATCGCTATACCCGCAAGAATTGGAAGCCATCCAAATACTGAGAGTCCTAAAATAGGTACCAGTGCACCAGCAGCGACTGGGATTAATCCAGTATTATAAGCAAAAGCCCAAAATAAGTTTTGTTTTATCTTTGAAACAGTTTTCTTTCCCAGGTCGAGTGCAGTTATTACGTCTCGAATATCATTCTTAATTAAAATAATACCGCCCGTTTCTTTTGCAACATCTGTTCCCGAACCTATTGCAATCCCCAAATCAGCCCTAGCCAAGGCGGGGGCATCATTTATCCCGTCTCCGACCATTGCAACAACTTTATTTTCTCTTGTCTTTAAATTAGCAACAATCTCTTCCTTTTGACGTGGCAATACCTCTGCTATTACTCTATCAATTCCAATTTTGGCGGCAACAGCCTTTGCAGTTCTTTCATTATCTCCAGTAAGCATTATTGGTTCGATTCTTTGACTTTTTAACATATCTATCACTTCTTTTGCTCCCTCTTTGATAGTATCAGCTATTGCAATTATGCCAGACAAGTGATTATTTAAAGAAACTAAGACAGCAGTTTTACCTTCTTGTTCTAATTGTGACATTCTCGTTTCTATATTCATATCAATAGATAGATTATTGTCATGCATCATTTTTCTATTTCCAATCATTATGCTTTGGTTTGAATATACAGCCTGAAGACCATGTCCTGCTACGGCTTCAAACGAATCAGGAGAGACTATAACTTCAACTCCTTCTTTTTTTGCTTTACCTATGACAGCTTGAGCCAATGGATGTTCAGAACCAGATTCTGCTATAGCAGCTAGTCTTAATAGTTCAAGGTTATCCATTTGATCGAATGCTATTATGTCAGTAACAGAGGGTCTTCCTTCTGTTAATGTTCCAGTCTTATCAAATACTACAGTCTTTACTTTGCCTGCTATCTCTATATGTTCGCCGCCTTTATACAATATACCATTTTCAGCGCCTTTTCCAGCACCCATCATCAAAGCTGCAGGTGTAGCCAGTCCCAAAGCACAAGGACATGCAATTATCATGACAGAAACAAACGCCAGTATAGAATAGGTTAATCCCGCATTTCCTATAAAGTACCATCCAAGGAACACTCCAATTGCTATTATTATTATGGCAGGAACAAAATACTTGGCAACCTGGTCAACCATTTTTTCCAGCTTTGCTTTACCTGTTTTAGCCTCCTCAACTAGAGTGATTATCTGTGATAGGACAGTATCCTGGCCAATTTTAGTTGCTCTAACCTTTAAGAGGCCATTTTTGTTAATTGTAGCCCCAATTACTTCATCTCCCTTTACTTTGTCTACAGGTATGCTTTCACCTGTTATTGCAGATTCATCTATCGATGACGAACCATCCATTATCATTCCATCAGTAGGAACTCTTTCACCGGGTCGTATGATCATCAAATCTCCTTCCAAAACCTCTTCGACTGGAATCTCTACCTCTTTAAATTCCTCTG
>JBBRRF010000088.1:0-6594 GCA_038200885.1 Candidatus Nitrosocosmicus sp. | reverse complement strand
CAGGTTTGTATGAGACTGAAGGAAATATAGCTGTTTGGACTAATTACGCAAGAGATCTAATGTATTCCACGAAAACTATCCGTAATACAGCAACTTGAGGATCTGAAACGATGGAAGAAAAGAAATGGGTATGGCATGCGATGGATGGCTGAAACTGCTTTCTCATCTATAAAGAGAACGTTTGGTGAACACGTGTCTTCTGTAAAGTGGAACAACATCGTGAATGAACTGATGCTAAAAGCATCGATCTATAGCTTGTTTATGGACAAAATGACCCCGTGATACAATACTAGTCTGATTGGTTGTATCCAAATTAGTTATTCGACAGAACACTAAATTGTATAAACAGATCACTCCATTTTACCTAAAAGGATACTACGTATATGAAAAACAAAAAATAGTTTTGTTATTAACTATATGGCAAATCTGTCGACAGTTTACTTAAGGAAGAGATGGTTTCGCTTAAATCCTTACCTGCTGTAGTCCATACAATTAGAGTCTGTGTATCCCCTGTCCCTTTTTGTCCGCCTCTTAGATCCTTAAAGTCATGTGTACTATCAACTGTAATACCTGCATTTGTAATTTCATTGATGTAAGTATCGATATCTTGCGTTGGGACCATTAAAATTCCCACAGTGTCAATACCACCACTGCTAGAACTTGAATTTGTAGCAGATGAAGTTACAGGAGCTTGTATGTTACCCACGGTGATAGATCCGGTCATAGTGACACCCGGATCTCCTTCTGCCTCATAATTGAATACTCCCGGATTACTAAATGTATATGAGTTAGATACTTGGCTATCAACAATTGCTCCCGTGTTAAATAATGAAGTACTTCCATCGGTATCCTTCACGTCTATCGTACGTTCGTGACCTACATCGCCATTAAACCATGATACGGTAGTTCCGGTGTTAATTATTGCATTATCAGGTACAAAATGTTGGTCAAGGAATCTAGCTTCGCTGTCTTCGCCAGCAGCATGATGACCTTCATTAGGGATAAGGATAACTAGATTTTTTACATTGCTGCCTAAAGTCATTGTCTTTGTGTTAAATGTATTTTCTGCACTAATATTTGGCTGCAAGTTGACACCATCACCACTACTGGATATATTTTGTTGAGCAAAAACATCATTTGTTAAGGAAGATGAACTTGAAATTAATAATGCAAAAGTACCAACTATTGCAATGAATAGACAATTATTTAAATTTATATTTTCTGAAATGAATTTTATCAAGTTAATTTCACGTAATCATTCCTTGATCTGCCATTTAAACCAATCTAGAGAGTTTATCTAAATAATTGATATTAGAAATAGACCTGTCATATTCTACTTGGAAGTGACATTTTTTCATAAATATTTTTGTACTCATAATGTCTAATACTAACTAAAATAGTTAGGCGTTATGGTACAAGTATCTAAAGAAACCATCTCTTTACTATATTCTAAATTAATTTCATTTAGACACTTGTACTAATCAATTTCATAATTTGCTGTACTTTATGACAGGAATGTTCATTTACGATTTAAAAATATTATAAAACCAACTACGAGACTGCATTCAAAATCATAACAATGATATAGATATATTTTTTGAAAATTGTTACAAAACCTTAATCAATATTCTTTAATCTATTAAAAGTATAGATGCAGTATGCATAAAACGAAACTTTTAATTTCCTTTTTTATTTCATCAGTTATTTTACTCTCTTTAGCAATCATTCCATACAATGTCCATTTATCCTATGCCGCATATTCAAAGGCACCGGTGGCACCTCGTGGACCTACCGTTAAAGATGACAAACTTATTGTTGAAAAAATTACAGATGCATTAGATTTTCCAACTAGTATGGCGTTTTTAGGACCTAATGATATTTTAGTTACCGAAAAACAAACCGGGAAGATTCTGAGAATATTGGACGGTCAAGTACAAGATAAACCTGTTTTAGATGTAGCTGTGGCTACTACCATTGAACGTGGACTTCTTGGAATTGCGGTATCCAAACCACCGAATGGAAAAACCTTCGTTTTCGTTTCTTACACCGAATCCGGAGATGGAAAAGATGGCAGCGATTTTACAGGTAGTGTAGACCCGTTAGGAAATAGACTGTATCGTTATGAATATGTTGATGGTCAACTGAAGAATCCTATTCTTTTATTAGATTTGCCGGCAGTTCCAGATAATGGTAGAGGTGAACATAATGGTGGTAAAATCCTAATTGGACCTGACGATAATGTTTATTATGTGATAGGAGAAGTGGGTGGTCACAGAACACAAGCACAAAATAACGAGAACGGGCCAGAACCTAATGGACTCGGTGGAGTACTCCGAATCACACAAGATGGAGATATTGTAGAAGGTGATACCATATTTGGAGATACATCCCCTTTGAATGTGTATTATGCAATGGGTATTAGGAATAGCTTTGGTATTGATTTTGACCCGTTAACTGGCAACCTATGGGACACAGAAAATGGTCCTACAGCAGGCGATGAAATCAATTTAGTGTATCCTGGCTTCAATAGTGGCTGGTCATTAATTCAAGGATTTTCAAAGAACGACCTTCTAGGCACCGGAGCGACACCAGATGATCTTGTATATTTTGGCAAAGGGTCATATGCTGAACCTAAATTCGACTGGGTAACTCCGATCGGAATCACTGCATTGAAATTCTTAAATTCTGATAAATTAGGAAAAGAATATCAAAATAATATGTTTGTTGGAGACATAAATAACGGTCTTTTATATAGGTTTATACTTAATCAGCCTAGAGATGGTATACTCATAAACGATACTTCCCTAGGAAATATCAAATCATTAGCAGATTATGAGGTTAATGATCCCAAAGAAAATCAACCTGTAGTATTTGGTCAAGGCTTTGGCGGAATAACCGATATTGAGGTGGGACCAGATGGATATCTATTCTTATTAAGCTATACTGGATCGCTATTTAAAATTCTACCATATTCAGATGGCGTGGCTGGAAAAGAGCGTCAACTCGTGGATACGACCGAAACTAACGATACAGAGAATAATAACTCTGTACCCGTATCCATTGCAGGAATAAATGGAGATAATTCATATTCGCCAAATCCTGTAAAAATACAAAAAGGTCAAACTGTAACTTGGTATAATGGCGACGCTATTTCTCATACTGTCACATCCGGTCTAGATGGTGACACGGATTCAGGGACGATATTTGATTCGAATGCAATAATACCAAATCAGCACTATAGTATAACGTTTGATAATACTGGTGACTATCAATATTATTGCATTTATCATCCTTCAATGGTAGGTGAAATTATAGTGGAATGATTAATTATGTATTAGATCTAATAACATGATTACAGGCAGATATAGTATATATCTCAATCATTCTAGCGAAATAATGGCAGAGACTATCATAATTATGCGAAATTGGATAAAATATATTGTTCATTTAGTATCTTGATTTCTAATTCTTGATTTTAAAGTCATCATTTCGTTTTTAATTTCTTCATAATTCTGAATATTTGAAAATATAGTATCTCCAACTCTTTCTCTCTCCATAAGATAGCAAAAGATACTCCAACTCCAAGGAGTATTCCGCCCAATACATCCAATGGATAATGACTCCCTACATACACGCGTGAAAAACAAACCAAAGCTGCTTCACTTGTTAAGAGTAAAGCCACGAGTAACTGAATGGACGATCCTCTCATCAGTACCAAAGCAACTGTCGCTCCTGCAGAGACTATTAGAGCATGACCAGATGGAAAAGCGTATTCAGAATCTGCAGTTATCAAAAAGTCTGTTTCAGGGATATCTGGTCTTGGTCTTTCAATAATTTCCTTTGTGATAATTCCTATAGGTACGAGTACGATTATCGATATAATCATAACAAAGGCAGTCTTTTTACCTATTTTTTTACCGAAAATAAATAGGAAAAGTATTACCAGTAGCCAGAATACTTCTCGTCCATACCAAGTCATGTATATCATGGTTTGATTGAGAAATTGAAGATGTGAATTATTTATACTTAGAAAGAGTCTATTATCTGTATTTGTCAATGAATTACTTTTTAAATCCGATCTAGGTGAAACGACTAATGCCAAAACAATAAAAGCGGATATAGTGATTACTGAAAAAATAAGATACTTATTATTCAACAGCTCTCAACTCTAAGTTTGGGTATGTTGTTATTAAACCAAACTTTACTTTCAATTAAATCCAGGTAGAGTAAGATATATTAGAAATATTTCTGGTCACATTTCAAGTCCACAATATATCTACTAATTTTTATTGAACCATTGTTTTGAGGCATGTTCTTATCCATATTGGATCCATAGGAAATATGTAAGAAGGAATCATGGATAGGGTCAATAAAAGATTAACTGCAATGTTTTATAGGTTGTCACCTGATGGATATCCATGTTTCATTTTTTTTATTAGAACCCTATTACCACTAGGAACTAAATCCCCACGGATAGACCTGTCGACGTGCTGTCCAAAAATTTGAAAGGTTACTACCATCCATTGATAACAGTGTAATCAAGAACAGTACATTTATCCAGCAGATATTACTTCTTTTGTGATGGGATTGAGTGTAGGGAGGAGGGTCGTAACGCGTCCCAAAAGACAAACTAGCGCCGTTTTACTCTTTTCCGTTAATTCATTACCATGGGCATTTTCATGACACTTTTCCTCTAAATTCAATAGAAATCCAACGTCGTCGCAAGTTTAATCACTTATAGTAATACAATTTAAAATTCTTAGAGATGAGCAGTTTTTTATTAAATTATGTTTATCTTATCAAGAGGATAGAATCTATAGAAAGGATTTGTTAATTTTCATTTTAAAAAAGGCTTATTTGATAGACACAAACGACAGCATTGAAAAGTCTAATATTGTTTCTTTTACTTTCCTGCATTTTTTCATCACTACTTATTAATTCATTACCTTCGTCTTTTTCTTTGTCTTATTCTCCAACAAAGACTCCTATCAAACATTCAGTAGTCGTATTTCAGGAAAATGTAGCCTTTGATCGCTATTTTGCCACTTATCCTCATGCAGTAAATCCTGATGGAGAATCTTTTTTTTCACCTTCTCCAAATACCCCCTCAATAAATGGTTTAACTACGCTAGGGCTATTAGCTAACAATACAAATTTGGCAAACCCTTTTCGTTTAGATAGATCTCAATCTTCCACAGTAGCATTATGCGATCCAAATCATGAATACACTGCAATTCAAAAGTCTTTTGATGGAGGACTAATGGACAAGTTTGTTTAGAATTCTGGATTAATGTCTCAAAAAGGTCGCAATCCTTATCTAGTAATGGGCTACTTTGATGACAACACTGTAACAGCTCTCTGGAACTATGCTCAACATTATGCAATGAGTGATAACTTTCACAGCACTAATATTGATCCTTCTCTTCCTGGACACCTCAATCTTATTGCTCGCCAGACACATGGCGCTAATCCAAACAATATAACAAATGAAGTTGCTAATGGAACTGTAATAGGAGATATAAACTCTACCTATGATGATTGTTCTTCCGGTGGAACAATATCCATGACAGGAAAGAACGTTGGAAACCTTTTAAATGAAAAAGGTATAACATTGGGGTGGCTTCAGGGAGGGTTCAAACCGTCTATTACCATGAACGACGTCAATAACAACAACAGTAAGGTCATTTGTAATAGCTCGCATAAAAATATCGTAGGCAATAATGTTACTGATTACGTTATTCACCATGAACCATTTCAGTATTACAATTCTACTGCAAATCCTCATCATCTACCTCCAAGCTCCACTACAATGATTGGAAAGACAGATCAAGCAAACCATCAATATGATTTATCTGATTTTTGGAATGCAATTGATGTGCTTTGTTGCACGATTTCTTTTTCGTCTATTTTTTAACCCTTTTTGACCAAAAAAGTCGATTGATGAATAATATTTTACACAATTCGCAAAAAATACAATCTATACTAACTGTTTTTCGAATCGTGCAACAAAGCACAATTGATGCTCAAAATCTTCCGACTGTAGATTCTTCAAAGCCTCTTTGTATCAAACAGGACATCCAGGAGCTTCCGATCCAATAGATGAACAAGTCTTTCTAGTAAATAAGTTAAGTATCCTATTTTGGATCAACTATCTATATTATAATATGCTTTTTGACGCTGCACAACAGGCGCTAAATAATTCACTGTTGATAAAAGATTAGATACTTAACTTACCATAAATAAATTGCAAATGATGCCCTAATGGAATAGCACGGCCATTATAATTGCTTATGATGATTCAGGTGGATGGTATGACCATGTGATGCCTCCAATCCTAAGTCAATCAAATGATCCTGTAAATGATGCGTTATTAGGATCAAAGATGTTAAGTGGTCACGCTTCTGAAAAGTCTTATCAAGGTCGTTGTGGATACGGATCACGTCTTCCATTGTTAGTAATATCTCCATATTCTAAGATAAACTATACCAATTAAGATAATTACCTGAACCATCATTCAGGGTCCCTCCATACTTTCTCCAAATGTTTATAGCTGAGATGATCATATCCCCATTTTGCACATCAATTGACTATTGT